>CAZOMH010000917.1:0-1847 GCA_964580415.1 uncultured Nitrospirales bacterium | reverse complement strand
AACGCGATGTCGGGACGGCCAGGCGCCAGACAGGCCCAGATCTCGGACCGGATCCACGCGCCATTGGAATTCCTCCAACGCTCGTTCCGGTACTGCCCGGAAAGCGGCGGGATCAGGCCGGCGCGCTGGTTCCCCTTGCTGATGCCATACTCGGCCCAGTGCGGCGGGATGTAATTCAGCCAATATTCGCCCAACAACTGGTTGTTGATTCCCTTCGGTCCGCGTTCCGCTACCGCCCGGAGCCATACGAGTTGTAGATCGAGATCATCGTTGGGAAGCGGTTCCCCGCACGGATGCGTGTAGCCGGTGACCTGCAACAGTTCGCGCCGCCCCTCGAACGGCGTGCCCAGAGTCCCGCCGATGCTTTTTCCCATCCAGCACCCGCGAATACGGTTCCGCAAATCCGCCCGATTCAGAATCACGTTGCCCATATTGTCCTCGTTTCCTTTGGGTACTCGCCGGATGGTTTGTTTTGTTTTCCGGCAGCGAAAACAGCGCGCTACACCGTTCCGGGACGCGGCTCGATGGCGACCTCAGCCGGGCAGCGTAGAACTCGGGTTTCCGGACCGATTTCGACCCGCCGCCATTCACGGCAAGCGCAATGACAGCGGAAATCACGGCATCCCTCCCCTCGGCGGGACATGGACAAAATACTATACCACGCGATCCGCCCGGATTTGCACCCCTATTACCAAGTTGAGGAGCTTGCGAAGCCAGAAGGCGCGCGTCAGGCGTCGGACTTGTCATTGTCGTCTGGACGCCAGTTGCGGAAGAACCCCACGGGAAAGAGCAGGGCGCGCACCGGCCCTTCCTCCACCAGGGTTCGCAGCAGCATCCGCGCCCGCACCGCGCCGGGTTCGTGGATACGGTGCGCGAACCATACTGATGTCGCCCGCAGGGTCATGCAGATGAAAAAGATCAGGTGATAGTGCCCCCAGGTCATTCCGAACACGTTCACATGCAGGCTTTTCGTCGACTCCAGCAGCGCGCCGGCGACCATCATGCTCAGACCGCCGCAAATTCCCGACAGTCCCGTTTGCGCGGCAATGAACATCGAACGGTTGCGCTGGGGCGACATGGTCAGCATATACCCTTGGATGGCGAGGGTATACCCGCCATTCACCATTCCGTCCGGCAACAGCAGCAGCGGCAACAGCCAGTACGCGTTTTCGGGGGTGACAAAAAGGAATCCGAGGAACAGAATCGGTTTGTATGCCACACACACCTTCAACACAGGCCGGTGGCCGTAGCGGTCCGCGAAGCGCCCCCACATGCTCGAGGTCAGCATCGTTCCCAGGCCTTGCAGACTCCAGTACAGCATGACCAGGAAGGGGGGGATGTGCAGTTCCTTCAGGCAGTAGAGAAACAGGAACGCGGAACCGAACTGGAGCGCGAAATTCCAGAAACAGGCAAAAACGATGAACCGTCCGAAGCTGGGATGTCGTGCCGGCTCCACCAGGTCCCGCCAGAGATTGCTCTCGCGGTCAATCAGGTTCGGCGGCTCGGGCAACTTCAGAAGAAGCAATACATCCATCAGTCCCAGCACAACCGCCACCGTGGCCAGAAACGGAAATATCTTCGTGGGAGGCCACTTCAAGGCATAGAGCAGGAAGGTCACGGAGAGATAGGCCAGCGTCCAGGCCATAAACGACGCCCTGCTCCGCCAGCCCCAGACCCGGCTGGTCACACGTTTGGGGATCAGATCGGCCAGCCAGGAATAGACAAACGGGGAGGCAAACTGCGTGGAGGCCGCGATGACCGCCAACAGGATGATGACCAGAGGCATAACGGCCGCCGGGGCGATGTCGCGCAGCAGAAGCGGCAGAAAGGCCAGACATAGATACAGC
>CAZOMH010000916.1:0-1848 GCA_964580415.1 uncultured Nitrospirales bacterium | reverse complement strand
GGGCCTGGAAACCGGGCGTCTGCGCAAGTCATTCACGGGCGGCCAGATCGGCGGGCTTTGTGCCGGTTGCGCCAGGTACTTTGGCGTGGACGTGCTGGTGGTCCGTGGCATTCTGATTCTGGCGAGCGCCGTCGTGTTGGGAATCTTGACGATTCCCCTGTATGTCCTGGGCTGCCTTTGCGTACCGTGGGATGACCCAGAAAAAGCCCGCGCTTTACGAGAAACCGGACATCCCCGCCTGTTCACCGCAGCGGTGGGCTGTCTGTTTCTGGTCGTGCCGGGGGTCTACTCTCTGCTGGTCATTCCGACGCTGACCGAGTTCTACGCGCGAATGGGACACGCCGTCTTCTCGGTCGGGAACCAAGCCACCTGGGCTGGGCGGGCCTTCGACTGTGCATCCGGATACCGGGAATGCCTCACAGAGCTGGTGTACGGGCAGTTCGAGCACAAGGCCTTCATCTTGGCGTTTATCCTCCTCTTTACGCTCCTGGTATTGTTGGTCGGCAGCATCTACGGCATCCTGTGCACTGAGCGAAGAAGAGGACAGTACGCCTCCGCGGTGATCTGGCTCGGCGTCGCCTGGGTGCTTTTCCTCGTGACCGGCACGCTGTACCCGCTCATTCAATAGGGCCCGCGGCCGGAACGAACCGCTGAATTCCTTTTCAAGGCAGAGGCGCGGCGATTCGCGGCCCTGGTCGGTATCGCCCTCCGACGGCTTCCGGTCCGGGTTTCTGGTTCCCTGGTTCCCTTGTCGCGCCACAAGTCCTGTGCTACCATCATAAGAAACGCACGAACAGGAGGACGAAATGGACGCAGCGATCTGTTGCCCCCGGTTTGACCCCGCGTGCTGGCAGGAAGCAACGCACGATTGGGAAAACAAGCGATTCATCAAGGCCAAAGTGTTCACGGCCTTCTACGTGCCCTTGAATTTTGGCCGTGTCATAAGAGCTTTGGATCAGCGAGTGCGGAACGCGGGCGCCACGATATCGGATGGACTTTGCCTCTCGGACCACACCTCCAAATGGAACATGGACCTGTACCTTGCCGTCGATAAGGAGATTCCCGGTGCGGACAACGTCACCATGTTGGGCACGTTCCTGACCAAGGTCTATGAAGGACCGTTCAAAGACACGGGCCAATGGTGCGCGGACTTTGCGGCGTTTGCCGAAGCCAGGAGCTTCAGCGTCGGCAAGTTGTACATGTGGTACACCACCTGCCCCAAGTGTGCCAAGAAATACGGCAAGAACTACGTGGTTATCGTGGGAAAGTCCAAGTAGACCTGCCCCGCGCTGTTCGGCCGCGTGAGCGCACGCCCCCCGTCTCGTTTTCCTGCGTTCCTGCTTCTCTTCCTTGGGACGCCTTCAGTGCAGAGGCTTTTGACCATTTCAGAAGACCACCTGTCACTGCGGTCCCGACTCGACCGTCATGTTCGTTACCGACATATTGTTCAGGTTCTTTTCTCGGATGGTTCCGGAATTCTGGAGCAGGTAACCGCGGGGCGCCCCCGATTCGGCGACGGCGGTGGCGTTGGCCATGTTCAGGACGCCTATCGCGCCGGAATTGCGAATCAGGGAGATTGCGCTTTCCGTGGCGTTAAGGAAATACACGTCGCTGATATTCAGGCTTTCGACGGCAGCCTTCGCATCCACCACGATTGTGTCCGGCGATCCTGGCCGGCGCTCGACCCGGTTCAGGTTATGAATAGTCAGATTCCTGACCAGCGTACCCGGTGCGGCCCAGATCAGCGGGGCACTGGCGCACCCCCACGCGTCGCTGGGAAGTGGATTGGCCAATGGCTTCTCGGGTTTTGAACAGAAGACACCGTCTATGACGATGCTTTCAAAGACG
>CAZOMH010000915.1:0-1848 GCA_964580415.1 uncultured Nitrospirales bacterium | reverse complement strand
CGCGGCGAATCTCGGCGCGTTTCAGGACGCCCTGCGCATGCACCAACTGCCCTGTTTCCACATTACCTACGCCGACCGGGACGGAAACATCTTTTACCTGTACAACACCAAGGCAGGCGCCCGGCCCGAAACGCCGCCCGCAATTGCCGTCGAAAAGGATGCGCCCCCGCAGGAACTTCGCTGGGACCGCCCCCTGCCCGTCAGTGTCGATATGATCGGCTGGGTGGACGGCATCGCGGTGGATTCGCTGCCATCCGTCACCAACCCCGCTTCCGGCTACCTACAGGCCTGCGGAAGCCCGCCGTGGACCGTCACGGAAAATACCGGGCTCTCCCCCGCGAACTGGCCCGGATGGCTCTCCGGGGATCGGGAGAGTTACCGCGCGCGGCGCGCGCGGGAGTTGCTGCGCACCGGCACGCGCACTTTCCGGGACAACCAGTCCATGCTGTTCGACACGGTTGTGCCCGCCGCCATGGACACCGTACCGGCGCTCCTGTCCATGGCCGATCAACGCGCCGATCTTGTCAAGGCGGCCCATCCCGATCTCGTCAACGGCCTTGCCCTTTTGAAAGAGTGGAACTTCGTGGCCGACGTAAACTCCACCGGCATGACCTTCTACCATGTGTGGTGGGCCATGCTGCGCAACCAGGCCGGCGCGGGGACAACAGAGCGCGATCTTTACGCCATGCTCGCGTCCAACACGCCCGAAGCCCAGGAGGCCGCCCTGCGCGCCGCCGAAGATGCCTCGCGCATGCTGCGCAACGAGTTCCAGACGCTGTCTGTGCCCTGGGGCGAACGGCACCGGCTGCGCCGGGGCACCCGCGAGGAGGCTTCGCCCGGCGCAGCCACAGGTGAACCCATTCTGCTTCTCTCCGACCAGGTATGGGACGACGGAAAATGGATCGCCTCCTACGGCACCGGATTCGCGATGGTGGTTCAGTTTGGCGCTGTCCCCGAGGCGGTCAGCCTTTCACCTTTCGGCACTTCCGACAATCCGCGGTCGGCCCATTATGCCGATCAGTTGGACCTCTTCACGCAGCGCCGTTTCAAACGCGCGCTCTACACCCCGGAGGCGGTCATGCGCCATGCCGACCGCGCCACGGGAACCGTCATTACACTGCTGCCGCAGGGCGTGACCGGTGCCGTGACCTTTCACGGCGACGGCCCCATGCAGGCACGGCTCGCCACCCAGACAAAACCGCCGGACGCTCTTCCCGAAGACTATGCCGCGTTCACGCTGTACGTGGCCCCCCAGCGCGCCCCGCAGGGACGGACCGTGCAGCTTGATGTCAGTCTGTGCGTGCCCGCCGCCGTTTGCGCCGACGACAAACTGTCCGGCCTGGCCCTCTTCACCTATGAGGAGGGATTGGGCTGGTACCAGCCGCAACCCCAGGAATTCGACGCCGCCACGCGCGTCTTCCACGCGCGCCACGACACGCTTGGCCGGTCCTACGCGGTACTCGGCCCCGTTTCCTCCCTCCAGCCCGTCCCCCCCGAAACTTCCGACCAGACCGCATCCGTTCCGCCCGGCGGTGAAACCGCAGCCGATGCGGGCCCCGTCGACATTGATGTGCTGCTCCAGCAGCACGCCCTGCCAAAGCCCGTCACGGGAACACCCCGGTTCAAGCTGGAACGGCTGAACGCCAAGAAGAAAACGGACGATGCGGCAGCCAAGACAAACACGCCCGAACCCGAGCCGGAGGCCGTTTCCGAGCCGGGCAAGATGTTCAAATTTGAGCGGCACGATGCGCCCGCGGCCAAGAAAGAGAAGAACGTGCCCATGATGCCGGAGGTTCCCGGATTCCGCTATGGCCCGGGTATTTCGGATGAATTCGGCCCGTCGCCCAC
>CAZOMH010000914.1:0-1850 GCA_964580415.1 uncultured Nitrospirales bacterium | reverse complement strand
TCCACCGGCAGCGCCGCCACCGTGATATCCGCATCCTTGGCCAGGTGGGTGTTCAGCATCGTGCGGCAGTCCATGCGGTACAACTGATCGCCCGACAGAATGAGGAAATGCTTCAACCCGCGCTGCCGGATATGGAGCAGGTGTTTGCGGACCGCGTCTGCCGTGCCCTGGAACCAGTCGCCGGTTTCATTGGTCTGTTCGGCGGCCAGTATCTCAACGGAGCCGCCGCTGAACTCGTCAAACTTGTAGGTGTTCTTGATGTGGCGGTTCAGCGAGTGGCTGTTGAATTGCGTGAGCACGAGGATGCGGTTGATGTCCGAATGAATACAGTTGCTCAGCGGAATATCAATCAGCCGGTAGTGGCCGCAAAGCGGCACGGCCGGCTTGGCGCGCACTTTGGTCAGCGGGTACAGCCGCGTGCCGCGGCCGCCCCCGAGAACAATGGCGCCGACGCTCTTTAGAAAGTCCCTGTTTGCCGCATCCGACAGTTTTTGCATGCCCGACTGCTCCTTCCCGGAGGGCCGCACCGTTGCGAACCGTACCGTTGACCGCATTGTATCCAACCGGCGCACTGGAACCAAACCGCGCGCCGCGCCTGAAATAGTCCTGTCTTTGGACGCCAAATCCTGCTATGATCCCACTTTCACCCAGGAGAACCCCCATGCCGAGCTCCGACGAGCGCATATTCGAGCTTTGCGAAGGCCTGCCCCGCCAGGGCCCCGGCTGTGCCGAGGCCACGCGCCGGGCCTTCAAGATGCTCCCCGTTGCCGCCGGTCGGCCCGACATCCTTGATATCGGCTGCGGTTCGGGCGCACAGACTATCGAGCTGGCCCTGTGTTCGGGGGGGCGGGTTACGGCGGTGGACATCCACGAACCGTTCCTGCGCGCACTGCAGACGGCTGCCCAGGAAGCGTGGCTGGAAGACCGTATTCAAACCCGCGTTATGCCCATGGAACAGCTCGATTTTCCCAACGGGACTTTTGACCTGCTCTGGTCGGAAGGGGCCGTCTGCAACATGGGTTTCGAGAACGGGCTGCGCGCATGGCGTCGTTTGTTGCGGCCCGGCGGATGCGCCGCCGTCACCGAATTGACGTGGATCACCCCCTATCCGCCCGAAGAGCCGCGCAACTTCTGGAACAGCGCCTACCCGGCCATGGGTCAAATCGGGGAAAATCTGGACCGCGCCCGCCTTGCCGGTTATGAACCGCTCGACACCTTTACCCTGCCTGAAAGCGCGTGGTGGGACGAGTATTACACCCCGCAGTTGGCCAAACTGGCCAAACTTGAGCGGCGCAGTCCCAAGGACTCGGTTCTCGCCGGGTTAATCGCAGGCATACGCGCCGAGATCGACCTGTACCGCCGCCATTCAGCCGCCTACGGCTACGTCTTCTACCTCCTTCGCCGCGCCAACTGACCCGGGAAAGCCTGCCCACACACGCCGGTTGCCAATATTCCGGGAGCGGGGTATTCCATTCGACAAGTCGGCGGCAGGAGGCAAAACACTGGACCATCACGCCATAGTTTGACCATAACTTCTGTCCTCCCCATCCTCAAGGACAGGGAGGACAGAAGTGGTGAAAGAGGGGGGCTTTCGAGAATGCCCCAGAATCGCCGACCTCCACTCGGATCTGCTTCGGAAGACCCAAAAAATAGACCCGAAATGGCTGCAAGATGCATTTCCTCAAGACCTGACCACGCGCCTGCCCCAAGTCCCCCATTGAGGATAAGTGGGACAGAAATCTTTGGCCCCCCCTGCGAGGGGGCAAGGCCCGCAGGGCCGGGGGGTGTGGGTTCTGGGCGCATGCGGAAGCATACACCCCCCGCTGCTTCGCAGCATCCGCCTTCGCCTT
>CAZOMH010000913.1:0-1852 GCA_964580415.1 uncultured Nitrospirales bacterium | reverse complement strand
CGCGCTGGCCGAGGCGGAAGGCAGCCAGATGGGGCCCATGCTCTATCTGGTCAACAGCGTTGCCCGCGCCGTGCGGGACGAGTTTCCCGACAAGCTGATCGACACGCTGGCCTACCAGTACACGCGCAAACCCCCGAAAACAATGATTCCCGAACCGAACGTCATCATCCGCCTGTGCAGCATCGAGTGCGACTTCTCGCATCCTTTCGAGGAACGCGCCACCAAGGACAACGCCGCGTTCTGCGACGACATCGAGCAGTGGGCCAAGGTCAGCCGCAGGCTCTGGGTGTGGAACTACAACACATCGTTCTCGCACTACCTCTGTCCGTTCCCGAATCTGCGCGTGCGCGGACCTAACATCCGCTACATGATCAAGAACAATGTCCGCGGTATCTTCGAGCAGGACGTGTACACAACAATGAACGGCGAGTTCAGCGGGCTAAGCGGCTATCTGGGCGCGAAGCTGCTGTGGAATCCGCAATACGACGAGAACCGCGCCGTCAACGAGTTTCTTGAGGCGGTGTACGGCAGGGCGGCGACGCCAATCCGGCTGTATCTGGACCTGATCCACGACGCGGTGAAGGACCCCAAGACCAAGATGGGTATCTGGATTGGCCCCGACTTCCGCCCGTTCACCCCCGAACTGCTCGCGCGTGCGGACAAACTCTTCGATGCGGCGGAAAGGGCCGTGGCCGGCGATCCCGGGATTCTTGAACGCGTCCGCGTGGCGCGGCTCAGTCTTGACTACGCCCAAATCGAACACCTGCGCAGACACACGGCGGACGCCTATGAATTTGACCACAAGAATTACACGGTGCGCATGAAACCCGAGTTCGAGAAGCTTGTCAAGCGCTTCTTTGAAGTGGCCGAACGCAACAATGTGACACAAATCCGCGAGAGCGACGGGGCCATGACGAAGTACAAGGAAACGGTAATGGCCGCGTTCAAAACGGATGGAGGAAGCTTCCCGGTCCAGTCCGCACTGGACGGACGGGGCATCCAACCCGGTCTCAAGTGCGCCTATTATGAAAAGGCACTCGACAAATTGCCCGACTTCGCCTCGCTGACCGCCGACAAGAAGAGCGTGGCCGGGAATATTTCCCTGGAACCGCTGATCAACAAGGACAACGGCGCCCTGCACTTTGAGGGATTCGTCCGCGCGCCGGCCGACGGCCTATACTCCTTCGGCCTGCGGTCAAACGACGGCAGCAGGATGCTGGTCGGAGGCACCCTGCTGATAGACAATGACGGACTGCACAAGGCCGAAACGCAGACCGCCTTCATCGCCCTGTGCAAGGGCTGGCATGCCGTGACCATCGACTACTTCCAGGCCGGCGGTGACTTGGACCTTGCCCTGACATGGTCCGGCCCCGGCATCAAGAACCAGCCGGTGCCCGCCGAAGCCTTCGGCCACAAACCCTAATCGCCTGACAGCGGTCTCCCCCCCCATGCCGCGCCCGGTTTTCCTTGCCGGAAAACCGGGCGCTCCTGTTGACAGACAACCGCGGGGCGCATAGAATGTCTGGGGGTGCCTGTTGGGCCCCGGAGGAATGAACACATGCGTTCAGGGCGGTTAGGCCGCGTTGTCAATGTGATGGTCCTGCTGGCTCTGGCCACAGCCGTGTCCGGGGTGTCCTTTGGTGCTTGTGCCGGCGAAAAGGCGGTTCCGCCGGCCGCCCCGTCCAATCCCACGGCGGTGGCCATCGGCATCAGCACGATCACCTGGAGATGGCAGGACAATTCCAAGGACGAGACGGGCTTCAAGGTATGGTCGGACTTGGGCGCGGCCGCGCCCGCCACGCTGCGGACGACCACCGGAGCATACATGATCCAATGGTCGGAGGGGGGATTG
>CAZOMH010000912.1:0-1862 GCA_964580415.1 uncultured Nitrospirales bacterium | reverse complement strand
CCGTCCGGCATCCGGCATGTCGAAATCATCACGTCGGAGACCGACACCGAACTGAGCCATCGCATCCGCAACGGGGCCAATAACGGATTCCTGATCATGGTCGCGCCCGATTCGCTGCAAAAGATGGACGCCCCGTGAAATCCGCAAGGCGGATGACGCGCCTCAACACGTTTCCGTTACGCGCCAACCCGAGGGACGTTGTGTTCCTCCGCCACGCGCAACAGGACCGCTTCCAAGTCTCTCACCGTCTCCTCCCAGGTGGGAACACGGCGGCGGCGGACGCCCTCGGTCAGGCGTTCGCGCAACGCGGGGTCTTCCATCAAGCGCACCAACCCCTCTCGAAGATCCGCAACCAGCCAGGCGTCCTGGCCGTGTTCGAAGGCCCAGGCCATGCGTCCCTCCACGCCCAGAATGGGCCGCCCCGCTCGAATGTATTCCTGTAATTTGAAATTGCTGTCCTGATCGCTCGAATTGACCAGCACGTCGGCCTGGCGAAGCATGGCCGTGACTTCCATGGGCTTGACCGGCCCGGTGAAATGGACGTTGGCCGGCGCCACACGTTGCAGCGGCGGGTTGATCGGCCCAATCATGAAGAGGTCTGCGTCCAGACCCTCCATGGCTTTGACCAACCGAAGCACCCCCTTGTAGAGACTCTGATCGCCCAGATAGACCACTTTAAACCGGGAGCTTTCCAGCCGGAAAGGCGCCGGCCATTCTTCCGGGGTGATGCCATGCGCAATGAACGTGGTCGGCTTCCCCATTTCACGGGCGCGATGAATGTTGTACCGGCTGACACTGGTGACATGATCGGCATATTGCACACTGTGGCGTTCAAGCGGCCAGACCAGCGCGGTGGGCAAAGCCGATTGCTCGTCGTAGTAGTCGTCCCACGTGTGAACGAGCGGACAGCTCAGCAGATTCCACCGGCGGAAGCAGGAACCCACCATGGCGCCGGCATGAAGGCCCAAGAGCACGGAGGGCTTCCATCGGCGCAACTCGCCCAGCAATCGGGGGGGACGCCGCATAAAAAAACGGCCGAACAGCCCTACATCGTGTCCAAAGACCGAGAGATAGTGATGATACGCATTGGCCCCACGCGGCATGGTTTCAAAGGCCATGTATTTCTCGACCCCGTAATGCAAAAAGGCAATCTTCATATTTTCCAACTCACAGTCTCTGCTTTCCCCTGAAGAACCCCACCAGGAACATCACGGTGCCCAGGAAGAGAACGGCGAGGTTCAGGAGCGGCACGGTCACGATGCGCCAGTTTCTCGATGCGTGCCGGTACACCGGAGCGGAATAGACGATGGCATAGCACACCATCAGGCCCAGCGAGATCCAGCGCAGGTAGTGAAACGCCAGGCCCAGGACCAGCATCGGCCGGAAATAGGTTCTGACAAAGCCCCGGAGCGCCTGCCATCCGGTCAGGGACGGCATGGCCGGATGACGGAACCCCGTCTTGCGAAAGTGAACCCCGTAGGCCTCGTTGTACTGCATGCCCTTTCGGAGAATGTGCCTCCAGGAAAAGCGCGGATCGCGGGAATGGATATGATGGATGACCACCTCGGGACAATCCCTGAGCGCGCGGTCCGAGAAGGTCGTCAGGCGGCGTATCAGGTCCCCGTCTTCGCCCGCCGTCCGGTAGTCGCGGTCGTTCCAACCCTGGAAATGGGCCACGAACCGTTTTTTTTCGATCGCGTCAAACTTGCCGGAACAGGCCGGCTCGGTGATGCCCGCCGAACGCGCGAAGAACACCTTCTGCCAGAAGTTGTAGGTCGCGTAGGTTTCCATGGGCAGACACTGCCACGAGTACACGTAGATCGCCTCGGGGTTCTTTTGAAAGAACGCCAACAGGTGCGTGA
>CAZOMH010000911.1:0-1862 GCA_964580415.1 uncultured Nitrospirales bacterium | reverse complement strand
TGGCCGTTGCCGGGACCGTGCTGGCCGGTGCGATCAAGGCCAACGCGGCAACCGCCGCGATGCCTGCCTCCGTCGTGGCGAACGTGGGAAAACTCGCCCTGAGCGGGGCCGGACATATTGCATGGACCGGCGCCCTGGCGGCGCCGCTGGCAAAGACCGCCGCGGGATTCTGGACAGCCAAGACCGTGTTCGCCACCGCGGCAGGGCTGGCCTTGGCGCTCGTTGCGGGCTGGGAAATGCGCGGCGTGGTGTCGCGACCGGACACGCCCGTGGTCCAAAGCAAGAGCATTGTCAGTCCCGTGGCCATAAATGCCGGGGCGGAAGCGTCGTTCAAGACGCCGCCCCCCGCGCCGGAAAAGGCTGTGGCGGTGGCCCCGGTCCGCACCGGTGACGACAGAAACGCGGCGGACCAGCCTTCCCCCCGGGACCCCGCGGCGGGAAGAACTGCGGTGAAGCGCGTTGAAGTCGCCCAGGCCAGCACAGTGGACAATGTGATCGAGAATATCTCGGATGCATGGCAAAGCCTGCGGGGCACCCTTACCGGGGAAAACCGCCGCCGAAGCTCGTGTCAAAACAATCTGAAACAGTTTGGCCTGGTGTTCAAAATGTTTGCCAATGAGTCCCCCGGACAGTTTTGGCCCGCGCTCAGTTCCGAAGCGGGACACCTGATGTTCGCCAACCATAATCCGGGCTCGCAGCCGGTCTATCCCACCTTCCTCTCAGACCCAACCATTCTGGTGTGCCCTTCCGACGCGATGCACACGCCATTGCTGAAAAAGCCGGGGCCGGAACTCCTGAACAACAGCAGCTACCTGTACCTGGGCTACGTGGTGCGCAGTGAGGAGGAGCTTCGGGCCTTCCAGGATGCCTATGTGGCCCGCATTGCGGCGAAGCTCCCTTTCGACACGGACCTCGACACGCCGGGCGGGAAAATCTATCGTCTTCGCGAGGGGGTGGAACGCTTGTTTATCACAGACCCGAACAATCCTGCGGAGGCGTCGAAGATACAGTCCGAGATTCCCGTCTTCATCGAACTCAATCATCCCAACCCCGACGGCGGCAATGTCCTCTTCATGGACGGACACGTGGAGTTCAGACGAGAGACTCCCACAGGCGCATTTCCGGTAAACAAGGCCTCCATCGGGATATTCAAATCGCTCCTGGCCTTCAGGGGCGCGGCTTCACCGGGCCGATAGCTCCTCCCGGTTATGCAACCTTCCGCGTTTGGCGGCACTTGTAATGGGGGGGCGTGCATTTCATAATGGTTCCCGTCCATGGCAACAGTGCATCCACCCCGGGCGGTTTTGCCCGGCAACGCGAGAGGAATTCCGACATGACCCTGGCCATGCTGAGCCTGCTTACGCTGTGTCCCGCCTTCACGACGGCCGCCGTCGCGCCGCCCGCCCCCTACGGGATGGTGCCGAGCGAACGGCAATTGAAATGGCATGAACTGGAGTTTTACGGATTCGTCCATTTCACCACCAACACCTTCACCGACAAGGAGTGGGGCTTCGGCGACGAGTCGCCCGACATCTTCAAGCCGACCGATTTTAGCGCCGGGCAAATCGTGGGCGCAGCCAAGGCGGCGGGCATGAGGGGGCTCGTGCTCACCTGCAAGCACCATGATGGATTCTGCCTGTGGCCGTCGAAATACACGGACCATTCGGTGGAGAAAAGCCCCTGGCGCGACGGCAAAGGCGACATCGTCCGCGAAATGTCCGATGCCTGCCGCGATCAGGGCCTCAAGTTTGGCGTGTACCTTTCCCCCTGGGACCGCAACCAGCCCGCCTACGGCCGCCCCGAATACATTGACTATTACCGCAGCCAACTCCGCGAATTGCTCACCAACTACGGGCCCGTCT
>CAZOMH010000910.1:0-1871 GCA_964580415.1 uncultured Nitrospirales bacterium | reverse complement strand
GAGGACCCGCTCGGCCCGGACATCCGAAACATCCTTGTGGGTCCCGAGGACTGGATCGCTTTCACGGCGCCGCAGCGGGGTGCCGATATCGTGGACCTGTATGCCGGGGGGTTGAGCATAAACCTCTATGACGCCAATGTTGGACTGCTTCAGACGGGCACGCCTCTGTATGGAAATGAAGCCGCCGGGGCCAAAGCTGGAGACCTGAAGATTGGGGAAAGCCTCGATACCTCAACCTTGGTGCCGGGAACGGTGTATCTGCTCCAGGTTTACCGCGCAGCCGAACCGCAGAATGCGGACCTGGGCGGTGTCAAATCCGCGGCAACCAATGTGCCTTACAGCCTTAAGAGTGGGTTCGTGAAGTGCAACTGCCGAAAGAAGCATGCCACACCGTGAGGTGACAGGCTGCCGGAAGGTGACGGGTTCCTGAAATAGGCGACGCATCCGTGGCCCCATGAGAGACCGCCGGTACGGTTATGCCCGCAATGTGAAAGAGGCTTCCAGCCTCTTTCTTGCGGGCTCTCGCCTGTCCCCGCGGACGGCCGATGAGCGCCGCAGGATGCTTCGTCCACGCATTCTGTCTTCTGCGCGACAACCTGACAGAGAGAGCCATTCAGGATATTTCCCCGCAACTGCCTTGCACATTCGTCCATCGGGGCGGTTATAATGCACCGGCCCGGAGGCGGGCATGGAAGGAGTATGAATCATGAAGAATCCGAAGATTGTCGTTGTCGGCGCTGGTAGTGCGTCGTTTGGCCTGAGCGTGCTTGGGGCCATTTTGCAGGAGCCGGGGCTGCGGGGCGGGACGCTGGGTCTGGTGGACCTGAACGGTGAGGGTTTGGGCAAGATTGCGGCGCTGGCAAAGCGGCTGAACCGGGAGTGGGACACTGATTTTACGATTGAGAGTTCGACGGACCGGCGCGACATGCTGCCGGGGGCGGACTTTGTGATTCTGTCCATCGCGGTGGACCGGGAGAAGTGCTGGCAGTCCGACTTCGACATTGCGAAGAAGCACGGTATCATGCATTACGCCGAGAACGGCGGCCCGGGCGGGTTTATCCATGCGGCGCGCAACATTGCCATCGTTATGGACATCTTCCGCGACATCGAGCGGCTGTGTCCCGACGCGTGGCTGCTTAATTTTACCAATCCGATGGCGCGCATCTGCACGGCCGCGCGGCGGCACACCAAGGTGAAAACACTGGGCATCTGCCACCAGTTGGCCTTTGGCTACATGATGCTGGGCAATCTGCTGGCGGAGGATGTGGGCATCGAGGTGCCCAAGGGTTACCGCTTTGTCTGGAAAGACGAGTCCATGGCGTACGAGCACGACATTGCCGACGCGGCCATGGCGAAACTGGATGTGGTGGCGGCGGGGACGAACCATTTCACGTGGATGCTGGACATCCGCGAGAAACACACGGGCCGCGATCTCTATCCGCTGGTCATGGAGCGGGTGCAGACGCATGACGCGGGGTTTGAACCCCTGACGATGGAGATGGCGAAGATATTCGGACGGTTCCCCGTGCCGGGCGACTGCCACATGGTGGAATACCTGCCCTACACGCACAACATGCGCCGCAACACCTGGCAGAAGTATGACGTGCAGATGTACCCGCTCGACGGGGCGGTGTCGAAGCGCGACGAGATGTGGGAGAACATTGAGGCCATGGGTGCCGGGCGTATGGACATAGACTCCATGCGCCATGTCCGTTCCGAGCGGGCGGAAAAGGTTATCGCGGCGATTGCCACCGGTGACACACTCTATGAGCAGGCGTTGAATCTGCCCAATGAGGGCTATATCACCAACCTGCCGCAGGATGCCATCGTGGAGGTGCCGGCCATGGTGGGCGCCGGCGGACCGCGGGGTG
>CAZOMH010000909.1:0-1875 GCA_964580415.1 uncultured Nitrospirales bacterium | reverse complement strand
GGGATGATGCCGTGCTGACCCAGGGTAGGCGTTCGGCCGCGCAACGCGCAGCCGATCACCAACCCCGGGCTTTGCTCCATAATCCCGTTGGGATATACGGACGCGTGCATGTGCGGGATTTGCCCCCTGCTTATCCGGCAATTGGGATCGATGCCGGTTCCAGGGAAGGGCTCGACATTTGGCAGTTGCCTGGCCGGTTATGGCACTATTCTGTCCGTGACCCAAGCGCCAAGCGAAAGGACAAGCGCCATGGTATCCCCCAAAATTCTCTTCAGCGTGATAATGTGTGTGGCGGCAGTGGGCAGCATTTCGGCGCAGGCCAAAACGGAGGTGAATGTGATTCCCGCACCGGTGAAGATGGAATTGGGCAAGGGCGCGTTTACGCTGGATGCGAAGACGCGCATCCTGTTCCAGAACGGCAACGGCGACGCGGAGAAGACCGCGGGGTATCTGGCCAAGGCGCTGTGTCCGCCGACGGGACTCGGGCTGCCGGTGTGCG
The DNA here is from genome assembly GCA_964580415.1 of uncultured Nitrospirales bacterium. Taxonomy (GTDB): domain Bacteria; phylum Hydrogenedentota; class Hydrogenedentia; order Hydrogenedentales; family CAITNO01; genus CAITNO01. The sequence continues at coordinate 1,376 of CAZOMH010000909.1, read as the reverse complement.
CGGCTTCCGGCGCCGAGGCAAACGCCATTTTCCTGGGCAATGAGGGTGCCGACGGCGGGGCCGAATCATACCGGCTGACAGTGTCGAAGGATCGTGCCGTAATCACGGCATCGACCGGTGCCGGGCTGTTCTACGGGGTGCAGACGCTGCGGCAGTTGCTGCCGCCGGCGGTATTCAGCGCCGCGCGTGTGGAGGGTCAGCAGTGGGATATGCCCGTGGTGACGATTGAGGATGCGCCGCGCTTTGCGTGGCGCGGCATGCAGATCGACCCGTGCCGCCATTTCATGCCCAAGGAGTCCATCAAGAAATTCATCGATACCATTGCGGTGCAGAAGATGAACCATCTGCATCTCCACCTGACGGACGACCAGGGCTGGCGCATTGAGATCAAGAAGTACCCGAAACTGACCGAGGTGGGCGCGTGGCGCAAGGAAACCGTGGTGGGTCATGCGGGCAAGCCGGGCGAGAAATACGATGGCATACGGCACGGCGGATTCTACACGCAGGACGACCTGCGCGAGCTGGTGGCCTACGCCGCGGATCGGCATGTGACCATTCTCCCCGAGATCGAGATGCCGGGCCATGCGCAGGCGGCCATCGCGGCCTACCCCGAACTGGGCAATGTGAAAGAGCCGTTGCCGGTGTTTACCACGTTTGGCGTGAATCCGAACATCTTCAACGTCGAGGAATCGACCATTCTCTTCCTGCAGGATGTGCTGGCCGAGGTGGTGGAAATCTTCCCGTCCACCTATATCCACATCGGCGGCGACGAGGCGGTGAAGGATCAGTGGAAGTCCAGCGAGGCGGTGCAGAAGCGGATGAAGGAGTTGGGCATCGCGGACGAGAACAAAATGCAGGCGTACTTCATCGCGCGAATGAATGACTTCCTCAAGAGTAAAGGCCGCAAGCTGATCGGCTGGGATGAGATACTGGACGGCGGACTGGGCAAGGATGCCACGGTCATGGCGTGGCGCAGCGTGGACAAGGGCATCGAGGCGGCCGAACTGGGCAACGACGTGGTCATGGCGCCGACGGCTTTCACCTATTTCGATTATTACCAGGGCAAGCCCAAGGAGGAACCGCTGGCCATTGGCGGCAACCTGACGCTGGGCAAGGTGTACAGTTTTGACCCGCTGCCGAAGAAACTGGACGCGGTGGCGCTTGCGCACATCCTGGGCACGCAGGGTCAGTTGTGGTCCGAGTACATCCCCGGCCCCGACCACATGGAATACATGGCCTTCCCCCGTTCCTGCGCGTTGGCCGAGGTGGCCTGGACCCCGCAGGCACAGCGTGAATTCAAGGACTTTTCGGAACGCCTGAAGGTGCATGTTGAACGGCTGGACAAGATGGGGGTGAAGTATCGGCCGCTGGACAAG
>CAZOMH010000908.1:0-1879 GCA_964580415.1 uncultured Nitrospirales bacterium | reverse complement strand
CCGGTGGCCTTCATGGGGGGCATCACCGGCCAACTCTACCGCCAGTTCGCGCTGACCCTGTCCATCTCGGTGCTGCTCTCCGCGCTGGTCGCGCTGACGCTCACCCCCGCGCTGTGCGTCATGCTGCTGCGCCCCCGGAAGGAAATGCGCGGCCCCGTCGGCTGGTTCCTGCGCGGCTTCAACAAGGTTTTCGACAAGGTCACCGGCGGCTACACCGGAATCGTCCGCATCATGGTGCGCCGCACGGCGCGCGTCATGCTCGTGCTGCTGCTGTTCATGGGTGCGGCCGTGTGGCTGCTCAAGATACTGCCCGCCGGTTTTGTGCCCGATGAGGATCAGGGCTACTTCTTTGCCGCCTTCATTCTGCCGGACGGCGCCTCGATGGAGCGCACGCAAACCCTTCTGACCCGCGCGGAAAAATTCGCCCGGGAAGTCGACGGTGTCAAGAGCGTCGTGACCATGGGTTCCCTGAGCCTGCTCACCAACACGTTCTCCTCGAACAACGCCAGCCTGCTCGTCACCCTGAAGCCATGGGAGGATCGGCACACCCCCGGAACACAACTCAAAGCCATTCTTGGAAAGATGCAGGCCGAATTCCGAAAGTATCCGGAGGCCGTGGTTGTGTGTTTCGCCCCGCCCCCCATTCCCGGCCTGGGCAATGTGGGCGGTGTCCAGATCGAGATACAGGACCGCGCCGGACGCACCCCCGGAGAACTGGCGGCAATGGCCCAGAAATTTGCCGTGGAAGCCGCAAAACGTCCCGAATTGACCGCGATAAACAGCAGTTTCCGCACCTCTGTGCCCCAGGTAAAAGTGGATATCGACCGCGACAAGGTTAAATCCCTGGGAATTCCCCTGAAGGACGTGTTCGACTCCCTGCAGACCTACCTCGGCGGACTGATTGTCAACGACTTCAACCGCTTTGGCCGCAGTTTCCGCGTCATGCTCCAGGCCGAGTCCGAATTCCGGCTCAACCCGGACAACATCGGACAGATTTATGTGCGCAACAGCCAGAATCAGATGGTGCCCCTGTCCACACTGGCCAAGGTGGATACCATGATAGGACCGGACATCATCCAGCGGTACAACGTCCTGCGTTCCGCCGAAGTCAGCGCCGCTCCTGCGTCAGGCTACAGTTCGGGCCAGGCCATCGCGGCCCTGGAGGAGGTGGCCAAACAGGTCTTGCCGGACGGCTACGGGTACGAATGGACCGGCACCGCCTACCAGGAGAAGCTCGCGGGCAGCGCGCAGGCCGTGATCTTTGCCCTCGCCCTGCTGCTCGTGTTCCTCCTGCTCTCGGCGCAGTACGAAAGCTGGAGCATACCCTTCGGCGTTATTCTGGGCATTCCCCTGGGCATTTTTGGCGCATTCCTGCTCGTCTGGTTGCGCGGCTTCATCAACGACGTCTACGTGCAGGTCGGCCTGGTCATGCTGATTGGCCTCGCGGCCAAGAACGCCATCCTGATAGTCGAATTCGCCAAGGAAAAGCACGAGAACGACGGATGCTCCATCATCGACGCGGCCATGGCGTCGGCCAAACTCCGGTTCCGGCCGATCCTGATGACTTCGTTTGCGTTCATTCTCGGCGTGGTTCCCCTGGTGGAGGCCGCGGGGGCCGGTGCCAGTTCGCGCCAGTCGCTCGGGACGGCGGTGCTCGGCGGCATGCTTTGCGCCACAATGCTGGGCGTGTTCTTCATCCCGACACTGTACACGTTCATCTCCGGCCTCGTGGAGGGACGGGCCGCCCTGACAACGGGACGCACCGCGCCGCCACCGGAGAATCCGCCGCCGCCCGGCCCCGCGGATGTGACGGAGCTGCCCGAACCGACGGAGGAGCAGGCATGAGACCCACCGCTTTGCTGCTGGCGCTCCTGCTGAC
>CAZOMH010000907.1:0-1882 GCA_964580415.1 uncultured Nitrospirales bacterium | reverse complement strand
GGCGCCGGCGGCGGCGCGGCGGGCGGCGGCGGCGGCGGCGCGGCCGAAAGTCACTGATTTCACGACGTGGGGCGCTCTGCAAGACGGTGAAGAGCATGTTTCTTAGCTAGGGTGCCTGTTGTAGCAATATAGTTAACATGACGTTTTTCTCGAGAGATTCAAATTGGGTGGTTGTAGAGAGGCGAGCAGGCAGAACCCGGTTGAAGCAAGAGTGCCAACGCTACTGATGCTGCCAAGAGGCGGATGTCGATGATGCGTTTTAGGGCACTCAATAAGAAGGAGCAGTTTAATGCGGTCATATTTGTTCATTGCCGTGGCGGTGTTACTTGTTGCGTCAGCAGGCGGCGCGGAACTGATCTACTCGTCAAACTATGATACCGGCTTGCCGTCGGGGACTACGGTCACTGGTTCGGCAGGCGCGGAATCGGGTTACGTGCGCCTGACGAACACCGGAGGCAGCCTGCAGGGCACTTTGTTGTTGCCCTGTCCAAACAAGGCCCTGCCCACCTACCATTTCTACTGCGATATTTTCATCGGCGGCGGGTCCAGTCCCGCGGCTGACGGCATGTGCTTCTCTTACGGGAACATAGCCGACGGCGCAAATTTTGGGGAGACGGGAACAGGTTCCGGTCTGGAACTGCGCATCCGCACATACACCAACCGCTGGATGGAGCTTACATACAACGGCGCCATCATCGCATCCTGGAACTGGCCCTCGGGTTCAGACGGTGACATTCACACCAACAGTTGGGTTCCACTTCAGATCATGATGACGGCGGACGGCCGCTGCACGGTATACCAGAACCGGACACTCCGCTTTGACCGTGTGCTGGTTTCAGGCTGGAACCCCCAGAGCACTTGGAGAACGGCCATCAGCGGGCGCACGGGAGGCGCCACCGACAACCACCGCGTGGACAACGTGCGGATCACCACGTCCGAACCCTTTGTGAACACCATTAACAGGGCAAACGCCACCCCCGTGGGCGGGACCACGACCTCGGTGGGGTACACGGTCACCCTGTCGGAGCCGGTAAATAATCTCGACACGGCTGATTTCAGCCTGACTCAGGTCAGCGGGACGCCTTCCGCTACTATTGCCTCCGTGTCCACCGCATCAGCAAACGCTTCGGAGACCTTCTCCGTGGATGGGTCGGGTGGCATCGGGGCGTTTAGCGGTTCCTCCACGGTGTCCGGCGGTTATCTGCACCTGACCGAGGCGGTGACCAGCCAGAGTGGCTTCTGGTATTACAATCCGACCAAGGCGCTGACGGCGTTCCATGCGACTTTCAGCCTTCGCGTGGGCGGCGGAACCAGCGCGGACGGCTGCTGGTTCGGCTATGCACCGCAGGACAATTCGGGCCTTGAGGGCGGGACCACCGGCCTTTATATTGTGTTTGACAGTTACGACAACGGAAGTGAGACAACCCCGGACATTTCGGTCAAGTACAACAACGGCACCTATGCCGATGTCAGAAGGGATTTCCGCGGTGACGTGTTTAAAGACGTTTCCGTGACCGTGTCCACCGACGGACTGTGTACCGTCGTGCATGACTCGGTTCCTATCGTCGTTGACCTGCCCCTGACCGGATGGAGTCCGCAGGCTGCCTGGCGCTTCGGCTTCGCCGCGTTCACGGGGGGGTCGGACGACCGCCATTATGTGGACAATTTTGCCGTGGTGGACAATGTGCATACTGTCACTCTGAACAGCCTGGGGGGGCTGGGACGGCTTCGTATGAATCTCAACGCCGCCACGGTGCAGGACAAATACGGCGCGAACATTATGCCGAACACCTTCACCAGCGGCCAGGAATATGTGTTTGACTTCGTCTCGCCCACGGTGACCATCAACAAGGCCGCGTCCCAGTCGGACCCGGCCGCCACC
>CAZOMH010000906.1:0-1882 GCA_964580415.1 uncultured Nitrospirales bacterium | reverse complement strand
GCTGCAAAATAGCGCCCACCGAGCCCTGCTCCTGCGCCACAAGGGCATCGAGCAGGTGCAGTGTCGTGATTTCAGGATGGCCCTTCCCCGAGGCGCGTTCAAGCGCCTCGTTCAGGACTTCTTGGCTCTTTATCGTCAGTTTGTCCATACGAAACATATTCGGTACCTCCTACGTACCGGCAGAGCAAACACCGTGCCAGCCCGAAACGTGACCAATTACGGGAGATTTCGGCTTCCGGACGGGTGTCATTGTTTCATCATGCACCGGCGGCGCTTCAATTTGGAACAGCGGACGGGGCGGGAGGGCACGCCTGCGGAAAGTGGTCCGCGCTCCTGTTCGCCGCGGCCACGGGTCACCGCGCTGTCCCGTTTTGTGCGACGGCTACCGGGCGGGTTTTGCCAGGTTGACAATGCCAAGGTCGATTCCCTGGCCGCCGGTGGTTTGGGTGCAGTGTATGGCAAACAGGTGTTTGCCCGGTTCCATGGGCGTCTTTGCGGAAACGGGTGTCGGTTCGTATTCGGTGTTGTACCCGGTCACCTTTGCGGCACGCTTGCCGTCCATGTATATCTCGGTGTCTTCGTCGTGGAACAGGCTCAACTGGAGTTCTTCGTATTTGCCGTCGGGGATGGTGATTTCTCCACGCAGCCAAATCTCGGGGGTGATCCATTCCGTTTTCACGTCCAGACCGGGTGTGCCTTTGCTTCCAAAGGGTCCCATACCCTTCTTCCATTTTGCATCCCTGAACCCGGACTCGTTCCAGTTGCCGTCCGGCTTTTCGGTGGTATAGCGCCATTCCGTTGTCCCGGGGGCCACCACGGTCATGGCCACGGGCGGCGCGGGGAGCGGCGCCCAGGGGCCGTTGGCTTTGGTCTTGTCGCGGGCGGCCCACTTCTTCCATGTGTCCGTGTCGCAGAGCATCTTTATGAAGATGCCGCCGATGACCGGGCGCGAGTGCATCAGGGCCGTGTCGGGCTTGTCGGTAAAGTAGAGGTCGGTCAGGCCCACGCGCTTCTCGGCCGCGCTGAAGAACCGGTAGATCGGTTCGGTGATTGCGTCAAAGTCTTCCTTGTTTCCCGTCAGGCAGGCGGTCCAGAAGGCCCAGTCGGTTTTGCTCCAGTAGGCCTCGCGTCCGCCCGGCGCTTTATGCTTGCGGCCGTCCAGGGGCAGGCCGAAGGTGTCGATGTTCTTGCGGTAGAAGGCCATTTCCTTGCGCACCGCGTCTTCGGGGAAGAGGTTCATGCCGAGAATCTTGTCCCACACCATGTTGTACTTGGAACTCCACGTGCCCGCCTGATCAAAGGCAAGACGGAAATGGTCGCCGTCGTCGGCCACTTTCACCCATTCCAGCGCGTACTGCTTGGCGAGTTTGGTGAATTCCTCGCCGGTGGCCTTGTCACCCGTCATGGCGGCCAGCTTGCCGAAGGCGCCCAAGGCGCAGATCGACTTCACTGACAGGTTGGCGTTGTGCGCCAGATGTCCGGCGAAGTCGTCGGTGCAGAGCTGGTTCTCCGGGTCAAAACCCTTGTCCTTCAAGTACCCGGCCCACTTGGTCAGTGTCGGCCAGTACTTCATGGCGAAGTCGGCATTGCCCTCCACCTGCGCCACGGCCGCCACCAGCAGCAGCATGTTGCCCGTTTCCTCCACGGGCATGCCGCCGTCGCTCTTGGCGCCGCCGTAAACCTGGCCGTTGCCCTGCGGCCAGGTGCCCACGTCGTGCGGGGCATTGGGCCATTTCCAACCCGGCGAACTGGCGTATTCCAGCACGGGGATCAGCATGGCGCGGGCCAGGGTCGGGCTGATCAGCAGCGGCAGCGGCGCCTGCGGATAAAACACGTCCACCGTGCCCATGCAGCCGTTGCTCGCGTTCTCCTTGCAGAAAAA
>CAZOMH010000905.1:0-1885 GCA_964580415.1 uncultured Nitrospirales bacterium | reverse complement strand
GGGTCGAACAGGATCAGCTCGCCCATGCGCGGCACGCCGTGGTGCCCCGAGACGACTGCGGTAAAGCGGTGCGGGTCATCCGGAACCGGACGCGCGTAGAACATCGCGTTCGGCCAATAGCTGTTGCTGCCGTAGAGCGCGCGCTGTCCCGTGCCGTCGGGGTTCATCGTGAAGAGGATGCGCGTAGCGAAATGCACAGTCCCGCTGTACTCCCACCTCAGGTACATGACGCGTCCGTCCTGAAGCTGGGTCGGATACCAGTTGTGGTCCTGGTCGAAGGTCAGGCGGCGGATATGGCCGTCGGCAGGATACCAGCGGTAAAGGGCGGCGACGTAAGAAGAACCGACCACGCAGGGCACGCCGATGAAGGTGGCGTTGGAGAGGAACAGCACGGAATCGTCCGCCAGCCAGCAACCCGCGTAGTTGTCTGAGTCGTCGTCCGGAATAAGGGGAAGCTCGGTGACGCGCCCCGGCGCCTCGACATCCAGCTCGTAGACGCGGTGCACCCCTTTCCCGTTCTCGCCGGTGAACATCAGCCGCCGCGCGTCCCAGTGGAGCTGCAGGTCGCCGGCATAAGTGCCGGGCGCGGCTTTGTGGAGCGCATGAACAGCGGGCTGCCCGCGCAGGTTGGTCATGACCGCGATCTCGTTGATCAGGCCCTTGCGGTTGACTTCGCGCTGCTGATTCCAGTTGTTGGGCAGGGCGAGGTTGTTGGCGCCCCTCCGCACAACAAGCAAACGGTCCATATCCAGCAACGGGTTGGACAGCAGGGCCGTGCGGACCTGACCGAGCAGGGAGAGGGCTTCGGCTTGGGCGGGGAGTTCACCCCCGTCCAGCCGCTTCAGCAGCGCGTCGCGCCGCTCCCCAAGTGCGGCGCACCAGGCGAGGTCGGCTTTGGCGCACGTCTGGGGCCACCGTGCGGCCATGTCTTCCAGCGCGAGCCGTACGGCCTCGGGCTGGATCAGGGCGAGTTGCCGCCGAAGATCCGAGTGCCCTTGCGCGAAAACGGAAAAAGCGAGCCCCACAAGTGTCATCAGCAGGAAAAGATCTCTTATCACAATACCCACCGCACGGTTTGGCCTGAATCTGATTTACACATGTAATGGGGCCAGCGCTTCGGCATCGCTCCGCATGAGGGCAATGTCTTCGTCCAAGAGATCGATAGATCCTGCCCTGGCGTTCTCGAACGCATTCGCGGCCTTGCGCGCGCCGCACAGCGCGGCGGTTAATCCCGGCTGCGCGATCGTCCAGGCAATCACCAGTTGCGACAGCGTACACGCATATTTATCCGTCAGACTCTTCCACCCTGCAAGCAGGTCGAGCACGCTGCGCCGTTTCTCGGGAATGAACCATGGAAGCTGGTTCCTGAACGCCTCCTGAGCGAAGGTGGTGTTCATCCCGATCTTTCCCGTCAAAAGCCCCTGCTCCAACGGCGAATAGGCGAGAACCGCGATGTCGTGCTGCCGGCAGTAGGGGAGCAGACTCTTCTCGATGGTACGGTCGAGGATGCTGTAGCGGGGCTGGTTGCTGACAATCACACCTGACGCGCGGTATTCGTCCATCAGGGCGGAAGAGCAGTTGGAAACGCCAATCTCGCGGATCTTGCCCTCTTGCCGCAAGTCCATCAGACAGGCCATGGTATCATCAATTGGGGTTTTGAAAGGCTCCACCGCCTGCGCGTGCGTCTGGTACAAGTCGATGCGGTCGGTACCCAGCCGCCGCAGGCTTGCTTCGACCTCAATACGGAGCGTACGCGGTTCCAGGCAGCGGCGCACCGTTCGCCCGTTCTGTTCAAAATGAACCGTTCCCGTGTCATCGTCCCACCAGAGACCGCACTTGGTGGCGAGAACAACCTTGTCGCGGCGTCCCCGGACGGCTTGACCCA
>CAZOMH010000904.1:0-1892 GCA_964580415.1 uncultured Nitrospirales bacterium | reverse complement strand
GTTTGCTTGCTTCAATCACTCTGCCGATCATTTTAATCGTATTTTTTAATTGTATCTGGACGCAATACTAAGGATATGTTATGATATATCGTGGTTGGTGTGCATCATGTCATGGAGAGGATTTTTAACCATGCGAAAAATGCTCATAGTAACCTTATGCATCTCTTTCTTTCTCTTGCTGACTACGCTGCCCGCAAATGCCGGAAGCGGTGATGGCCTCGCATTTTCCACCGACGGGGTTGAACTCAGTTTTATTTCCGATGCGAACAAATGGTATACAGACTGCACGCTTACCGTGACGGGGCCTGGCAAGGTCAAGACCTGCTCGAACTTGCCCAGTCGCCGTTCATGTCTTAGCGACTTGTTCGCCCCCTGCTGGGTGACCTCTTTCTCGCGCACGCCCGATACGGTCAACGTGCGGTCTTCGAGAGACGTCGTGATATTCGAGACATCCGCACCGGGAATATCCATGCGCACGATGTAGCTCTGCGCATTCTCTTCGAGGTCACTCTTGGGATCGAATGAAACACTCTGAGAAAGCCCGTTGAATTGCGGGCTGGCGTTGAAGCGCCCGAACGCTTGGTCAAACATTTGCTCGACTTGCTTGTGCATCGCCTCCATCTCCTTGAATGGGTCCCATGACTTGGGGTCGAAGGACATATTCGGGAATGTTCCCTGGGGGTCTTGCGTGGTCTGCGGGGGCGAGGCCACGTGCCAGTCCTTGTCGACGGGCGGTTCATTGGAAGTAGCATAGGCCAGGTTGGCCTTGACCTGATGGTGAACCTGGAACAGGTAATAGCCTTGTATGGCCGTGACCACGACCAGGAACGCCACCAGAATCGCCAGCAGTCTGTTCTTGCGCGGAACGTTGCTGTCGCTCATGTGAACTCCTCCTGAGCATCTTCGGGCCGTTCGTGCGACCCTTTCTTGTTCTAGCCATTTCTTTGAATGTCGAACACGACGTTCGCCGGGAAAAGAGCAACCCGTGTGCCAACCCCGACGGTGTGCCGTGCGGTCCCCGTAATATGAGAATTCTCAAGGAATTATGACAACCTCCGTAAGAGGCCGGTGTATGGCCGGTTTACCTCATTTGGGGCATCTATGCCCCGACGACTCCTTCCGCCTGATAGTGGTTGACTCACACAGGGCTGAGCAGCCGAACCCAGGAACGGCCCGTAGCGCTTTGTCCGGCACGTTTTGCGGATGACGCCCTGTTCGATGCACACTACCTGGAACATACGGATACCATTTACCGGCAACCGGCACAGGAGATCACGCATGATGGGAGGAATGAACATGTCTTTGACGGCATTGGGGGCGGCGGCCGGTATCGTTCTCCTGGCGTGTGGCACGGCACGCGGAGCCGGGCTCGAAGGCCCGCTGGCGGGCACGGTGTGCGGTCCGCCCCGGACCTGGACCCTGGGCGATACCAGCGGCAGCGTTCATTGCCTGGGCAACGGACGGCTGTGCGTCTACGAGCAAGGCCCTGAGGTGCTCCAGCTGTTCGGCCCCACGTACAGCACGACGAACATCGGCTCCATAAACTTCGACACATCCACGGTTACGTGTGAATCGCGGCGGGTGCGGGGCGCGGCCGTCTGGGAGCACCGCATCTCGATAGCAGGCCGTCTCGCCGCCGTCATGACCGACTTCGTCGACAGCGAGTTGCCGTGTTTTGTGCGGCAGGTGGTGTCTTCAGAACCGCTGGATGTGGTGTTTCGTCCGGTACCCGGCCTGCGCCAGGCGGACAACGGCGCGATGATGCAGGCGGCGGGCGCCCGAGGCGGATTCCTCCTCGAAACGCCCATCGGCAAACCCTGCGTCCCCTTTGGCAACTACCATCCCATTTACGTTTTTTCACCAGTTTGCGTGGCGCGGCGAAGTCGAGGCTG
>CAZOMH010000903.1:0-1898 GCA_964580415.1 uncultured Nitrospirales bacterium | reverse complement strand
GCCTTCGACCAGCACCTTCACGGTGCCGTCGGGAAGCTTCAGGAGCTGGAGAACGGTGCCAACGGTGCCGACCTCATAGATGTCGCCCGCGCCAGGGTCGTCCTGGGCAGCGTTCTTCTGAGTGGCCAAGAGGATCTGCTTGTCCTCCTTCATCACATCTTCGAGGGCGCGAACTGATTTTTCGCGGCCGACGAAGAGCGGCACGATCATGTGCGGGAACACGACGATGTCGCGCAAGGGGAGGACTGGGTAGTTCTGGGTCTTCGGCGTTGTGTCAGACATGATAGGTTTTTGCGCCTTTCTCGATAAGCAGCAGACTAGCCCCTGGGACCTACGACCCGCAACCGCGCGACCGTTAGCCTCACTCGTTCAAGCACGGGACATTTGGCGCACCGTGGCCTCGAACTCTCGGGAAGAAAGTACCGCCCTTCCGTTAACAATCTGGTCAATCCTTAACGCGCATTCAAGGGGCTCGCCTCGGATATGCCAGTGCATTGGAATCATGGCCTATTTTTCCAAGCAATTCTCGGGCCGGGAAACGGCTTTCGCGCGACTCCACCGCAAACGGAGCCAGGATATCCTTCAACGACAGAGGATAATCGCGCAAAGCTCGGTTGTGACACGAGCTGAATTCGGGGTTATTTACGCGGCGCCGGGCCCATAAAGCTGCCTTGCGCGGCTCTCAAATGCCGCGACCATGCGCTTCACTGCTTCGTGAAAGAGCACGCCGATCAGTTTTTGCAGCATGACGGACTTGAACTCGAACTCGAGATAGAAACCGACGCGGCATTTACCATCACCGATATCGACAAAGGTCCAATGGTTCTTCAGATAGCGAAATGGACCATCGATGAACTCCACGTCGATGCGCTTTTCCTGCCGATTGAGCCAGACCTTGCTGGTGAATTTCTCACGCACCATCTTGAAGCCGATCATGAGGTCGGCCAGGACCATGTCCTCCCGCGTTTCGCGGATGCGCGCGCCGGTGCACCAGGGCAGAAATTCAGGATACTTCCCGACGTCCGCCACCAGATCGAAAATCTGGTCAGCACGATAGGGAAAAATCCGGTCCTCAGTATGGATACGCGCGGTCATGGTTGGAGCAATATCAGATGGCTGCCGCCAATTGTGCCTCACGTGCGGCACGCAAGCGCTGGAAATCCTCACCGGCATGATGCGACGAACGCGTCAGCGGTGACGACGCCACCAGCAGGAAACCCTTCCCCTGCCCCATCCGCTTCATCTGTCCGAACTCCGCCGGCGTGACAAAACGGTCCACATGGTGGTGCTTGCGGGTCGGCTGCAGATATTGGCCGATCGTCATGAAGTCGACCTCGGCCGCGCGCAGGTCGTCCATCACCTGGCCCACTTCATCCAGCGTCTCACCCAAACCCACCATGATGCCGGATTTGGTGAAGAGCGACGGGTTGATTTCCTTGGCGCGATTGAGGAGGCGCAGCGAATTGTAATAGCGGGCACCCGGACGCACATTGCGATAGAGCCGCGGCACGGTTTCGAGATTGTGGTTAAAGACGTCGGGCGCGGCGTTGGCAACGATCTCGATCGAGCCTGGCTTGCGGAGAAAGTCCGGCGTCAGAACCTCGATCGTGGTCGAGGGCGTCAGCTCGCGGATGCGCTTGATGGTCTCGGCGAAATGAGCAGCGCCACCGTCCTCGAGATCGTCACGATCGACCGAGGTGATGACGATGTGCTTGAGCCCCATCCCCGCACAGGCCTCGGCAACATGCGCCGGCTCATGGGGATCAAGCTTATCCGGCCGGCCGGTCGCCACATTGCAGAAGGCGCAGGCCCGCGTGCAGACGGACCCCAGGATCATCACCGTCGCATGCTTCTGCGACCAGCATTCACCGATGTTGGGACAGGCTGCTTCCTCGCAC
>CAZOMH010000902.1:0-1902 GCA_964580415.1 uncultured Nitrospirales bacterium | reverse complement strand
ATCTGCGCAGCCATCATGCGCCCACCGATCTTCTTGATGAAAATCGTCCCGTAACCATCGCTGGGAACAGTCGGGCTGGGCGTATCTGGAAGCGTCAGCGTAGCGAGGGTGCTGCTTTCAGCAGACGACACCTGAACGCCGCCGTTCTCGCTGTAAACCAGCACTTGCCCGGGCTGCAGCAGTGCTTTTGCGATCGGGGCGGTGGTCGCGCCGGTGTTGTGGGAGATGGTGAAGACCCCGGCCGAAGCGCCGTCGTTCGACACAGTGACGAGCCGGACGTTGCGGGTTCCAGCCGCAGCGTAGGTTGCGATGTCGTACGTGGTACTGGACGAAGTCACGATGGCGCTCGAGCCGTCCAGCGTAGCCCCGGAAACGTCCGCATAAGAAACGTGCGTGCGGGAGGCGAGCGCCCCCGCGTTGCCAATCGTGATCGAGTGCCCGTTCTTTAAGTAGATCATCAGAACCCCCCGAGCCCTGCGAGGGCAAACTCATACGTGGTGCCGCCACCACCACCGCCGCCTGTCTCATCAGTTCCTGCCACCCACGCAGTGCCGTCCCACTTCAAAACCTGCCCCACAGAGCTGCCCGCAGGCAGCACAGCACCTACAGGGATGGTGTCGCCGTTCGGAAGCTCCCTGACGGTACCGCCGATAAGCACGAGTGGTGAGCGGGTGGCCATCTTCTGCCCTTACGCGAGGACGATAGGCGACCGGGCCTGGAAGTTGATCGTCGTTGGGCTGGTTGCGAAACCAATGCACTGCACCGCGTTGCCGCTCCCGGTGGGTGCAGAGGCAGCAGAGCGCCCGGCCGTGGTCGAGAGGAAGGCGTTGCCCGGCGTCTGTCCGGTCACGGCAGTGTTCGTGCCCTCAAAGTACACGGTGGCCTGCGCACCGCTGGCCACCGCAGTGAGCACAAAGCCGTGGGCCTCTTTGCCCGCTACGGTCGCGTCGGCTTTGCGCGCCTTGGCGCCCGAGCTGTTCCAGATGTTCACAAAGTCGCCCGCCGCCAGGGCTTCGGAGGTAGTGACGGAAGCGGTGTCCGCGCCGATACCGACAGGCATCATCGTGGTGTCCAGGCGACCTGCGGAGTCCAGTTGCGCGATCTTGCCAGCGTCCCCCGCGCCCGCCGAGGATGCCTTGGCGTTCAGGATGGCCGGGTCGATGATGCCGGAAGCCGTCTGCTTGACGACCTTGTTCGCGCCTGATGCAGCGCTGGCATTCAGAATGCTGTCATCCAAGATACCGGCAGCGTTCAGCGCAGGGACTTTGTTCGCGTCGCCTGCGCCCGCGCTGGTGGTGAGGGTGGTTTCCTCGGTCAGCGTGCCGCCGTTGTTCTTAAGGAGTTTGGTAGTAGATGCGGCTCCCATGGTGCGGGTCCTTTACGAAAAAACGATGGGTGGTTTGATGGACATGAACAGCCTGGTCGGGGCGATAGGGAACCCGACAACCAGACCAAACAGTGCGCCAGGGGGGAGGGTTTGCGTTGGGACGCCGTCGAGACCTAGATAAACAGGCTGGTCGGCGACCCAGGACCACGAGGGCTCCTCAACGATCCCTGCCCGCACAATGTCAATAGACTGGCCCTGCACTGCGGCAAAAACGGTCAGGCCGACGACAACTTCAGCATGGCTGAGTTGGCGGGCGTCCGCGTAGATCGCGTCGCCTTGGGCGTTCAGGAGCACGAGGCGGTGCCCGCCAATGTCCTGCCCCGCAGTCACGGATAGCGCCGAGCCGCCAGAGGGGCCGATGGGTCCGCGCGGACCGGGAGGCCCTTGTTCGGCGTCGGTGACGACCTCGACAACCTCCTGCTCGCTGACCAGGATCTGGATTTCTTCGACGGTCACTGCATCAGACACGGGTCACCTCCGGCGACACGCTGATGGAGCCCTGTGCAAGCCTGCGC
>CAZOMH010000901.1:0-1907 GCA_964580415.1 uncultured Nitrospirales bacterium | reverse complement strand
GGGTTGCTCCTTTCGGGTGTTTGTAGGCTATAGTCTACAAACACCCGCGCAAAAAAAGGGTGCAGATCTGCCATTACCGCGAATAGTGTGATAGTAAAATAGTAATGGACTCCTTGTGTGGTTTTTGGTAAAGTCATCTTGCCAAACCACTTAACCGTGGCCAACCAAGGAGTCCAAGATGAGCATAGAGACTATCATAGACGCGGGTGTTCGGGCATTCAAGGAACAAATGGCGGCGCATTTGTCGGACAGCGTGGAGGGCGAACTCACCCCGGCGCTGGCGCACACCGTGACGCTGGGTGTGCAGCGGGCCATTGCGGCGGCGGGCGCGGGGGCGTTTCGCGCGTTTCTGGAGAGCAAGGAGACTGCTGCGGACGTTGTGTTCCATGACGGCGAGCCGTACCGGTTCAAATATGCGAGCGACAAGACGTTCGGAATGCTTTGGGGCCAGCAGGCCGTTTCCCGCCGGGTGTTCCAGAACGCGTCGGACACGAAGACGCACGTTCCGCTGGACGCCGCCTGGGGCATGGCGGGCGAGACGCTGGCGCTTGAGGTGCGCGAGGCGGTGGCGTTCGCCTGCGCGCATGTGACGGCGGAGGAGGCGCACGCGCTGCTCAAGAAGAGCGCGCTGTTCCAGCCGCACCCGACCCAGATGAAGGAGGTGGTGATGCGGCTTGGGGCGCAGATAAAGGAACAGGAGGAGGAACTGAACCGCCGCATCCGGGAAGAGGAGGTGATGCCGCAGGGCGTGCTGGTGCTGGCCGCAAGCCTGGACGGCGCGAACGTGCTGATGCGCGAGCCCGGCGCCAAACGGGGCCGCCCGGCCGAGCGCCCCATCGACCGGACCCAGTCGGACAACACGGCGTACCGCAACGCGATGGCGGGCACCGTGAGCGTGTACGGGGCCGTGCCGGAGGGGGAAAAGCGCCCGCAGCGGCTGCAGACGCGCTATGCGTCGCACATGCCCGAAGAGCAGGCGGTGACGTTCAAGGCCAAGTTCGAGCAGGAACTGTCCGCCGCCGAGGCGCAACTGGCCCCCGACACCGTCAAGGTGCTCATTTGCGACGGCGCGCGCTCCATCTGGAAGTATGCGGAGAAAAACGACCGCTTCGACGGGTACGAGAAACTGGTTGACTACTGGCACACGCTTGAGCACCTTTCCCTGGCCGCCGAAGCCCTGTTCGGCAAAAGCACCAAGGAGGCCGGGGACTGGTATGACCGGTACGCGGACAAGCTGCTGGACGAGGACGACGGGGCCGCGCGCGTCCTGCGCTCGATGGACTACCACGCGCGAACCCTGCGCCTGTCCCCGGCACGGCGCCTGGACATCAACCGGCAGCGCGTCTATTTCGTGAACAACGGATCGCGGATGCGGTATGCCGAATTCCGCCGGCGGGGGCTGCCCATCGGAAGCGGACCCGTCGAGGCTGCCTGCAAATCCCTCATCAAGACCCGCCTGTGCCGCAGCGGCATGCGATGGTCAAAAGAAGGCGGACAGGCGGTTCTCGCTTTGCGGACCTACGTAAAATCCAACCGGTGGGACTGTTTCTGGAAACATGTCAACGAACTTGAACGGGTAGCGTGATGCGGTAATGTCAAAGCTGCACCCATAGAAAAGATGTGGAGCAAGGTGAAGGAATTTCTGCGCGACGCCAAGGCGCGAACGCAAGGCGAACTTTATGATGCCATTGCCGCAGCTCTAAACACAGTCACCCCCCAGGATGCCGCGGGTTGGTTTTCTTCGTGCGGATATACGGCATCTCAACCTTAAAACGCTCTAGAGGAACACCCGCAACGCTGACCGTGCCATGAACCCGCGAGGGATCAGGGCGCGGAAGCTGCGGCAGGGTCCGACGTGACCACCTTGCTGTTTTCGTCCGATGCCGTGCTTTTCCCGGCCTGACCCA
>CAZOMH010000900.1:0-1912 GCA_964580415.1 uncultured Nitrospirales bacterium | reverse complement strand
CCCCTTTCTGTTAAGGATATATGGAATGAACTTACAATCAGCGCAGGAATGCCGTGAAGGAGGAGCCATGACGAATGGTGCAGTGCCCGACAAATGTGGGACAGGCGCCCCCGCCTGTCATTTCCGGGTATTTGTTCCGAGCCGACAGCCGGGGGCGGCTGTCCTACATGCCCCGGTCAGTTTCTTTCGTCGATTCGGGCTTGCTTGCTTCACGCTCCTCTGCCTATTGTCTGCCGCAACTACCGCCCACGCGGCCATCCCCACCTTTCAGGACCTCATGGACCCGTCGGTGTTTCCCGAGGCGCAGCGGGGGATGACGGTGGAATCGGTGGTGGAAAAAGACGGGGCCGTCACCATTACCACCACCGGCGCGGTGATTGCGCTGGATGCAAAGAGCGGAACGGTGTCGTTTCGGCAGCGGATTGGCGGGGAGCGTCCCGTAGCCATCCTGAATCTGGGGCAGCCTCTGGCGGGCGTGAAGGTCACGAACAGCGGCGCGGGTTTTGCGCGGGTCACCATTGAGGATCCGAAGGCGACAATCCGCGTCAACGGGGATTCGCTGTTCATGCTTCAGGTACACGCGCCGCTGCGCGCGGCGGTGCGCACGGAGATCGCCCCCGCGTGGAACGCATCCTGGAAATCGAACCATCTCATCGTCGATGAACTGGGCGGGTTTGGACTGTACTGTTCCGAACTCGAACTGGCGGACCAGTACGATCCCTATGGCACCCCCGTCGCGGCCTATCCGCTGCCGGAGAATGCGGTGCTGGCCGTGGGGGTGTGTCCGCCCAAGCCCTACGACTGGGAACGGTCACTGCGCGAGCAGGTTATTTGGCACTGGTCGAACAAGACCTCCTATCCTCCCGACGAGGAACTGCGCGCATGGAAACCCTACGGCAACGTGGTGCTGCTCCAGTCGGAGGTGATGCTGTGGAAGGACTGGAACCTGGACTTTGTGCCCCGGCTCGGGATGGACGAATGGACGCGCGTGCGCAACACAATTCACGGCATAGACATGCCGTTCATCGTGTACACCAGCCCGTTCTATTTCCTCAAAGGCACGTCGCAGGAGAAGAACGCCGTCAACGACAAGCCGGGCGTGTGCCCCGGCGCGATCGTCAACGGCGAGAACATGGACCTGTTCATCGACGCGATCACGCGGGTCATGAAGGACCTCAAGCCCGACGGACTCTACTTCGACGGGCAGTATGCGGAGAACCCGGCCGCGCTGTACGCGCTCGCGCGGCACAGCCGCCGAATCGTCGGAGAAAACGGCATTCTGGAATGGCACACCACGGTCGAACTGGGTCCGTGGGGTTCGCTGATGTACATGCCCCAGGCGGACGCCTACACCGACATCCAACTGCGCGGCGAGGCCTCGGACAAGCTGTACGGCGATTTCGACTATCTGCGCTATTTCGTGTCGGGCTACAACATCAACAACTGCACCGGGGTGCTCTGCAACAACAGCGGCAGGCCGATGCCCCTGCCGCAAATGGAATCGGTGCTCAAGGCCAACGCGCGCCTGCACACGCTCCTTGGCATGTCCGACTTCATCGCAAAGGAATACCGGCCCCGGCTGACGCCGGAATACCATGCCGAAGTGGACCGGCTCGTTTCTGAGCGGCAGCAACAGGTTCGCGCCAAGGCCGACGCCATGGTGGCCTTCCTGAAAGGACCGCAGGCGCAGCCCGCCGCCGTGGCCGCATTCGAGTTTGATCAAATGCCCGACGCGGAAAAGCCGGTCTCGCCGTTGAATCCGGATGCGCTGTCCGTGATCGGCGGCTCACTGCATATCCGCGCGCACGCCAGCACCTACGCCTATCTGAGACTGCCCGTGAACAAGGCCGCGTCCGGATTCGAAATCAAACTGCGGCAGGGCAGCGACCGGGGCATGTCCTGGGGGCCCGCC
>CAZOMH010000899.1:0-1924 GCA_964580415.1 uncultured Nitrospirales bacterium | reverse complement strand
AACATTTTGCCAGCCGCAAGGCCATGGACATCGACGGAATGGGTCCCGCGCTGGTCGAGCAGCTTGTGGAACGCGGCCTCGTTGCCGATGCGTCCGACCTGTATCATCTTGACAGGGCGCGGCTGCTTGGCATGGAGCGGATGGGCGAAAAGTCCGCCGAGAACCTGCTGGCCGCCGTGGAGGCGGGCAAGACCCGTTCCCTCGCCCGGCTGCTCTTCGGGTTGGGCATTCGTCACGTGGGAAACAGAACGGCGGAGATTCTGGCGGACCACTTCCGCAATATCGACGCGCTGATGGCCGCGAAGACCGACGCGCTGACGGTGTTGTCCGACATTGGCGACGTGGTTGCCGAGAGCATCGTTGAGTTTTTCGCAGTGGAAGAGAATCAGGCGCTTGTCCGCCGCCTCCGGGAGGCCGGGGTCAGTCTGGCCGACGCGGAAAAGGAGGCCGCCGGGGGTCCCCAGCCCCTGACCGGACTCACGTTGGTGGCCACGGGCACGTTGAAGCACTACTCCCGCGACGGCATTGAAGCCCGCATCAAGGCCCTGGGCGGGAAAAGCTCGGGCAGTGTCAGCAAGAAGACGGACTACGTTATTGCCGGGGCGGAAGCGGGATCGAAGCTCCAAAAAGCGCAAACCCTTGGGGTGAAAATCATCTCGGAAGAGGAATTCGAAGCATTGATTCTCCGTCCCGGGGAGGGGCGCACATGAACCCGACCCGTGTGAAATGCCCCGAAAAACTGGACCAGGAGACGGGGCGCATTCTCTTTGAACTGGTCTGCGGCAAGAAGGTGCCGCCTTTGGATGTGGAATTGGACCTCTCCGGCACCGCATCAATGGATTCCTTTGGCGGCGCATGGGTTCTGCGCATCGTCCAACAGTTGCGCACCCGCGGCAAGTCCGCGGTCTGTATTGGCGCGGTGGGCGACGTTGCGGAGTTTATGGACATGCTTGAACCGGGCATGAACAATCCGGCCGCCGATGTCCGCGTCGATACGGTGCTTTTCGAGGAGTTTGGCGGCGAGGCCATAAACTTTTTCACGGAATTCGGGGAGTTTCTGGGCCTTTGCGTTGATGCCATTTACTGGACACTGGTGGCGCCGTTGGAAGGCCGCGGGTTTCGTTTTGACGCTTTTGTCGAAGAACTGCACGAAATGGGCGTGCGCGCCGTGCGCATTGTCTGCCTCATGAATTTCCTGCTTGGACTGATTATCGCCATGCTTTCGGCCAAACAGGTCGAGGCGTTCGGCCTGCAGATATTCGTTGCCAATCTGGTTGTGATCGCCTTTGCACGCGAACTGGCCGCCGTTATGACCGCCACCGTCGTATCGGCCCGAACGGGCGCGGCGATTGCCGCTGAAATTGCGACGATGGAGGTGCAGGAAGAGATCGACGCCCTGCGCGGCATGGGTATCAGCGTGACACAGTACCTCGTTGCTCCCAAGCTGCTCGCCATGGTTGTGGCGCTGCCCTGCCTGACGGTGCTGGGCATGTTTTCCGGCGTTCTTGGCGGCGCCCTTTGGGGCATTGGCGTGCTTGGATTTCAGCCTTCCATCTGGTATGAGCAAACCCTGGGCTCCACGTACATGGGCGACATTGGCCAGGGTTTGCTGAAGTCTGTCTTCTTTGCCATTGCCATCGCGTTGATTGGCTGCCATAACGGTTTTCGCGTTACCGGCGGATCGAGGGGCGTTGGCCGGGTGACCACGCGGGCCGTGGTCATGGACATTTTTACGCTCATTTGCATTGATATCATCTTTGCAACCATTTTCTATTACATAATGAAATAACAGGAAGCACGCAAGCGGATTTATGAAACCGAAGGATGACATTATTATCGAGGTGGAAAACCTCGTTACGCACTACGGCGACACGAAAGTGCTCGACGGCGTGTCCTTCAACGTCCGGCGCGGCGAGATATTCCT
>CAZOMH010000898.1:0-1931 GCA_964580415.1 uncultured Nitrospirales bacterium | reverse complement strand
GCCAATTTCTTGAAACGCAAACGAGGTCGAAATCCTCTTCTTGCCGCTTGCGATCGGCTGGAAACGCCGCTGGTGCGCGTGGGCAGGGTGCTCCGCCAGACCCAGTGGAAACAGGCGCTGGAACAGGCCGCGGCACGGTTCGCGCCGTTCCAGGGCGATGCCTTCGCCTTCGTCTGCGACACCACCGCGACACTGGAAGACCGGCATGTCTTCCGCCGTTTCACCACGGAAATCATGAAGTCGCCGAACTATATCGAACTGACCCCGGACCCCCGCGGCTGGACCAACCCCGCCAAGCTGCCACAGGGCGTGCATGCTGTCATCACCACCGGCGATTTCATCGCTTCGGAACAGACCGCCGATTTGAAATTGCTCGCCGTCATCGACTGTTTCCCGACCCCGCTCAGCGAACGGGCCGATTTCGTGCTGCCCTCAACCGTCTTCACCGAAATGGACGGGACCATTCAGGACGGCAACGGAATTTCCCGCCCGTTGCGCGCCGCCTCCCTGCCGCGCGGTGCGGCAATGCCCGCATGGCAGATTGTCGTTGGACTGAGCCATGCACTCGGGGCCGGGGACCCGCCCTATGAGCATGCCGCAACCATCACCGAAGAACTGGGGCTAAAGAAAACCGCCTTCTGTCTTGACCGTACCGAAGCCCCCGCGCCCGCGCGCAATGCCGCGCTGCGCCGCGCTTTCTATCGCAACCACCGCATTGAAGAACAGGTCGGCGGCCTGCTCGAACTGCCGCCGCTGGACGATTGCAAACCGCCCAAATCCATGGAGGAAAGACAGGCCGCCGCGTCCAAGCCCGCCTCCCCCGCACCGCCGGACGGCCGTTTCAAGATACTCTCGCTTTCGGAAATCGTGCCCAACACCTTCGAGATCGTCCTCACGGCGCCCGAAGTGGCCCGCAAGGCGCAGCCCGGGCAGTTCTGCATCGTCATGGCCGACGCGGTATCCGAACGGGTGCCCTACACCCTGAGCGACTGGGACGCCGAAAAGGGAACCATCACGCTCGTCGTGCTGGAAAAGGGCCAGTCCACCCGCAAACTCACGATGCTTCGTCCCGGCGACTGCGTCGCCCGTGTCACGGGACCGCTCGGCATACCGCCCGACATACAGAACTTCGGCAACGTGGTGCTCACCGGCGGCTGCTATGGCATTGGCGCCATCGTGCCCATCGCGCGGGCCATGCGCGCCGCGGGCAACCATGTGACGGTCGTCACCGAAGCGCGAAGCTGGTACCTCGCGTACTACGGCGAAAAACTGGCCGGCATTGCCGACGAGTGCGTCCTCTCCACCATCGACGGATCACGGGGCGAAAAGGGCCATTCCACGGACATCGTGGGACAGCGGCTGGAGGCCGGAGACAGAATCGACTTGGTCATCGCCGTCGGCTGTCCCTTCATGATGATGCTGACCGCCCGCGAAACCGCCCGCTACAGCGTGAAGACACTGGCGGCGCTCAACCCGATCATGCTGGACGGCACGGGCATGTGCGGCGCATGCCGCATCAGCGTCGGCGGCGAGACCAAATTCGCCTGCGTGGACGGTCCCTTCTTCGACGCGCACAAAGTCGACTGGGACGAGGTGCGCGACCGGCGCACGGCCTACGCCGCCGCCGAAATTCAGAGCGTCGGACGCACGGCGTCCCCGACTCCGGTGCATTTTGATCACCCCGGCAACTGCGGCTGCGTCAAAGACGCGCTGAACGTGTGAGGCAACCATGGCAGCAGAAAAAATAGCGCGGCAGTCGATGCCGGAGCAGGCCCCCGAGGATCGCGCCCACAATTTTGACGAGGTGCCCTACGGCTATTCGGAAGAGGTGGCGATGCTGGAGGCCAGCCGCTGCCTGCAATGCAAGAAGCCGCGGTGCGTGGAGGGGTGTCCGGTCAACAATGACATCCCGGGATTCCTGGCCCTCATCA
>CAZOMH010000897.1:0-1937 GCA_964580415.1 uncultured Nitrospirales bacterium | reverse complement strand
CTTGGAGGGTGCGACATACGGATAAAAGTTGAGACTAAACGTGGCGCTGGTGGCGTTGTTCCCCGTAAAGCCCGAGATGTCAAAACGCACATATCCCTTTCGGGAGGTGCCACCCGCCGTCCTCACATAGGGAAAGGCATAGGTTCCGTAGTTTGTATCCGAAGAGGAGCCGCTGGCAACGTAGGTGTCGGCGCCGTTGCCAGTCGCCGTTGTGCAAGTGAAGGGCGCGGCTTGGGTCGCGCCCGCCGCGAGAAGCAGCAGGCCGGCCAAGGCGACGACTCCCGGCACGCGTACAGGCGACAGGGGGTTGGTGGCAATGCCTTTTTCCGTGGCGGTTGCTGAATGGCGGGTCATGCTGTGTATCTCCTTGGTGTTTGAATGGTTGTAAAGCGTGTTTTCTCGTGACGCGGGATTTGGACGTTATGGCTTGAGGGCGGCTGATTCGCGCCTGCTGACGGATGGTTGAATTGGGAATCTCCTTGGGTTGTGCCCTGCGGCGTTAGTAGGTTGCATTCACCAAGGCACCCTGATGCCCCCAATAGTCAGGGTCTTTGGATTCCAGTTCCATGGCCTTGAAGCTGCCCGCGTGCCCGTCGAGAAAGAGGGCGTTGGCGGTATTGAGGTGCCGTGGATCGACCACATGCAGATAAGCGCCGCCCAGCGGACAGTTCACATACCAGTCGGCAAACCCGGCATAAGCCGGGAGTGTGGCTTCGGTGAAGGAGAGCGTCGCCGAGGGACGGGGATACAGGCGCAGGCGGAGTCCGCCGACACTGCGCGCGGTGCTTTCACCGACAAAGAGATGCCCGCTGTTGGCCGCGTAGTAGCTGATGGTGTTGTTCGGATTTTCGGTGATGTTGACCTGCACTTCGGGGCAAAGGCCAAAGATATAATTCCTGGTTTTACCAGAATTGCTGTTATAGGTCGCGATCACCGGTTGGGCATAGGGCCCCGCCCAGGCGCCGTAATACAGCGGCGGTAGGACCTCATCGCTGTCGTCAAGGTACAGGGCGAAAACAATCCCGATCTGCTTGATGTTGTTCAGGCAACTTATGCGCTTGCCGGTTGCCTTGGCCTTGCCCAGGGTCGGCAGTAACATGGCCGCCAGGATCGCGATGATGGCAATGACAACGAGGAGCTCGATCAGGGTGAAATGGCTCCTGTCGTGCATGGCGTTCGCCCTTGCGGGTGGGGATGCGGGGGGGGAATTAGGTTTACGGGTAAAGTATAGCATGGCGCTGCTCTTTTGGCAAGAGCCGGGGATTATCTCTTAATGTCAAGCACGGTCATGGAATGGGCGGGAAAACGCCGGCCCCAAGGGGGGCCTGCCGGGAGCGGCACGACGCCTTCGTGGAGCGGCACCGCGTAGTCGGTGGCAAAGACATCGCCTTGCCCGGCCGTCCATGCCTCGACGGTTGACGCGGCAAATCCCTTTAGCATGACCGCCGCCCGGATTTCCTGGTCGTAGCTTTTGTTGAGAACCACCACGTGCAGGGTCTGGCCGTCCGCGGCCAGTGCGGCGGTGGCGGTCAGTCCCTGATAGGCCAGGTCGGGCAGCGGGCGGTAGAGTTCAACCGTCACGTCGCGAATCTCCAGGGTGCCGGGAACGGGGTGGTGGATCTTGCCGTGGAACGGGATGGCGCCATCCTCAACTTTCAGCAGCACACGGGCACCTGGAAAATCGGGGCGGGCTTGGAAAACACAGGAAAACACTTGCCAATCCCCGGCTTTTTGCATGCCCATGACGCCGGTTCCCGATTTGACCTTGTCATAGCCGCGAAGGTCGCACAAGCCGATGCCCAGTGAAATGTTTTCACGGGCGGCCGGGAGGGCCGTCAGAAAGCGGGCTTTGCAACGGAGGCGGTAGAGCCAGACTCCATTGTCGGACGCTTCCGGGGGACGTTTGAACAGGGCAAACTCGGGATAGCTCTCCGTGG
>CAZOMH010000896.1:0-1939 GCA_964580415.1 uncultured Nitrospirales bacterium | reverse complement strand
CCCAGGTTGAAAGCGACAGTTTCTACTACCAGTACGCGCAGAAAAAAATCCGCGGCATCCGGCAAACGCACCAGCCCAGCCCCTGGATCGGAGACTATGCGGCTTTTGCCCTCATGCCCGTCAGCGGCAAACTCGCGCTCAACGAGAATGACCGGGCCTCGGAATTCCAGCACGAAAATGAAATCGCGGAACCCAGCTACTACAGCGTCCGCCTCGACACCTGGAAGACCACTGCCGAAGTAACCCCCACGGAACGGGCTGCCCGATTCCGATTCACTTTCGATGGAGACGGCGATGCATACGTCGTATTGGACGCGTTTAGCGGCGGTTCGGCGGTGGAAATCGTTCCCTCGGAAAACAAGGTGATGGGCGTCTGCCGGAACAACCGCGGGGGCGTTCCAAAAGACTTCGGAAATTATTTTGTCGTGATCTTCGACCAGCCATTTGAGGCGCAGGGAGTCTGGTCGCCGGAGGGCGTTCGAGCCGGAGAGTTGAAGCTGGACAACAAGCACGCCGGCGCGTACTTCAAATTCAAGACCGGGGCCAACCGTGTCATCACCTGCAAAGTGGCTTCCTCCTTCATCAGCCCCGCACAAGCGATGCTCAACTTGAAGCAGGAGATCGGCGACGCGGACTTTCAAGCCATTCGCGTCCGCGCGGAGGAACGCTGGAATGAGGCCCTGGGACGGGCCCGCGTTGAAGGGGGAACCGACGACCAAAAGAGAACGTTTTACAGCGCCCTTTATCGCAGCATTGTGTATCCGCACAAATTTTACGAAATGGACGAGCAAGGCCATAAAGTCTATTACAGCCCTTACGACGGCAAGGTTCACGAAGGGGTGCTCTACACGGACACCGGTTTTTGGGACACGTTCCGCGCGGCGCATCCGCTCTACAACCTGCTCTATCCCGAGGTGAGCGCCGAAATACTACAGGGCCTCCTCAATGCCTACGATCAGAGCGGCTGGCTGCCCTCCTGGTCGAGCCCCGGTCACCGGGATTGCATGATCGGCAACCACGCCTTTTCGCTTTTTGCCGATGGCTGGGCCAAAGGCATCCGCAGCTTCGATGCAAAAAAAGCCGTGGACGCAATGGTGCATGACGCCAACGCCGAGGGCCCGCTCAACACACTGGGACGCAAAGGCGTGAAGTTCTACAACACCATTGGTTATGTCCCCTCGCCCAATATTCGCGAGGCAGCCGCGCAGACCCTGGAATTCGCCTACGATGACTTCTGCGCCGCCCAACTCGCCCGCGCCATTGGACGCAACAGCGAGGCCGATGTGTTTGCCAAAAAGGCGATGAACTACACCAACCTGTTCGATGCGAAAATCGGTTTTGTGCGCGGACGCCAGGAAAACGGCGCCTGGTGCGAGCCGTTCGATCCCACGGAATGGGGCGGTCCCTTCACCGAGGGTTGTTCCTGGCACTGGACCTGGAGCGTGTTTCAAGACATTCCCGGTCTGATTAACCTGATGGGCGGTGAAAAAGCCTTTGCTGACAAACTGGATGCGGTATTCACCGCTCCCAACACCTTCAAGTGGGGCAGCTACGGATTCGCCATTCATGAAATGACGGAAATGGCCGCCCTGGACATGGGTCAATACGCCCATGGCAATGAGCCCATCCACCACATGATCTATCTTTATGATTATGTGGGCCAGCCCTGGCGGACCCAATCACGGGTGCGCACGGTCATGACGCGCCTTTACCAGGCAACCCCCGATGGCCTCTGCGGAGATGAGGATACCGGCCAAACCTCGGCATGGTATGTCCTGAGCGCTCTGGGTTTCTATCCAGTGACTCCGGGAACGACGACCTATGCCATCGGCAGCCCGTTGTTCAACCGTGCCACCCTGAGTCTGACGGACGGCAGGAAGTTCACGATTGTCGCTCGGGAGAACGGTCCCCAACACGCTTATATCCGGGGCGCCCAGCT
>CAZOMH010000895.1:0-1939 GCA_964580415.1 uncultured Nitrospirales bacterium | reverse complement strand
TCAACCCGTCGCCCTACATGCTGCTGGTGCAGTTCCCCGAGTTCGCGCTGGTCGGGTCGAGCCCCGAAGTCATGACCCAGGTGAAGGGCGGCGCATGCATGGTGCGGCCCATCGCGGGCACGCGCAAACGCGGCGCCACGCCCGAAGAGGACCTTGCCCTCGAAAAGGACCTGATGGCCGACGAGAAGGAAATCGCCGAGCACATTATGCTGGTCGATCTTGGCCGCAACGATGTGGGACGCATCAGCCGGCCGGGCACCGTGGCCCCGGTGGCCAACAAGCTTATGGTTGTCGAGCGCTATTCGCATGTGATGCATATTGTCAGTGAGGTGGCCGGCGGGATGAAGCCCGATTGCGACGCCTTTGACGCCATTGAGGCGACTTTCCCGATGGGCACCGTCAGCGGCGCCCCCAAGATTCGGGCCATGCAGATTATCGACGAATTGGAGCCGGAACGGCGCGGACCCTATTCGGGCGGGTGCGGCTATATCAGCTATGAGGGTGAAATGGACACGTGTATCCTCATCCGCACCATGGTGGTGAAAGACGGCATGGCGTATCTGCAGGCGGGCGCGGGCATCGTTTACGACAGCGATCCGGGCCGCGAATACGAGGAAACCGTCAACAAGGCCAAAGCATTGTTCAAGGCTGTGGACTTCGCCGAGAAGGGGCTTGAATCATGATTATCATTATCGACAATTACGACTCGTTCACCTATAATTTGGTGCAGTATTTCGGCGAGCTCGACAGCGATGTGCGTGTTTTCCGCAACGACGCCATTACGGTGGCGGAAGTGGACGCGCTCAAGCCGGACCGGATTGTTGTCTCGCCCGGCCCCTGCACCCCCTACGAGGCGGGCATTTCCATCGAGACGATCAAGGAACTCGGACCGAAATACCCGATCCTGGGCGTGTGCCTGGGCCACCAAAGCATGGGCGCGGCCTACGGCGGCGACGTGGTGCGGGCCGGGGTGATTATGCACGGCAAGATCAGTTCCATCACGCACAACGGCAATCCCTTTTTTGCGGGGGTTCCGTCACCGTTCAAGGCAACCCGGTATCATTCGCTGGTGATCAAACGCGAAACCTGCCCGGACTGTCTGGAAGTTACCGCGGAGACCGACAGCGGCATGATCATGGCCGTGGCGCACCGGGAGTATCCCGTTTGGGGAGTGCAATTTCATCCCGAGAGCATTCTGACCGAACACGGCAAGACCATGATACGGAACTTCATGGGGTTTCGCGCGAAGGGTTGATGTCCGGCCGTCGGCGGGTCTGTTTTGCGGTCCATGGGAAAAGGCAAAAACTGCGTAAAACCGCAATGGCCAAAAACTTACCGTATCGGTGTTTGACATGACACCGGTCCTGTGCTAAAGTAGGACTGTTTGGCCCCACGGTCATTATTCTCTCTACAGGAGCACCTCTTTATCATGTCCCTGAGCAAGAAACAGCAGAAGATTGTCGAGCATATGGAGCGCCGGGTTGAACTTTGCCGGGAGTTCATGAACGACTGGCTTTTGTTCAACCAGATTCTCACCTCCTATCCGAACCCGGGAGTGAACAAGGCCCAGCTTGAGCAGCAGTTTCTCAAGATAAAGAGCAAACTGGCGCGCGAGCACAGGGTGCTGCAGCAGACGCTGCTTGACGATTACACACTGGACGGCAACACGATGAACATCGTGAGCGGCGCCACGAGCCTCGAGGCTATTTACGCCCAGTCGGAAGTGGCCCTCAAGAAGCTGCAAACCGAGTGGCACCGCGCGTTCATCTCCATCAACGAGACCCTGGGCGTGATCGAGGACAAACGGTCCCGCGCCGAGCGCGGCGAGCGTGTCTTTATCGCCACGCAGGACATGATGACGGCTGGCCGCGGCGGCGGCGGCGGCGCCGGGATGAACCCCAACACGAAGACCTTCCTGATCATAGGGGCGGTGATAGCC
>CAZOMH010000894.1:0-1946 GCA_964580415.1 uncultured Nitrospirales bacterium | reverse complement strand
CACGCTCGGTTTCATCCAGAGCTATTGCCGGTTTCTCGGGCACCCCGAGAAACCGGCAATAGCTCTGGATGAAACCGAGCGTGTATGCCTTGACGGGCAGGTCTGCAAGGCGGCCCCCCTCGATGGCCTCGAGGGCGGTCTGCGGCACATGCGTCAGGTCATGCACGTCATCCAGGGCATAGCCGAGCGCTTCGCGGCGTGCGCGAAGAAGATGGCCTGGAAAACGCGTCTCTTTCATGCCACTTCGTCCCTTGGTGGAGTGTCCACCAGAATTTCCCGAACCTTGCTACCCAAGGAAGGTCCGACTATACCCCGCAGCTCCATCATGTCCACGAGCCGCGCAGCCCTAGTATATCCCACACGGAGGCGGCGTTGCACCATCGAAATCGAGGCCTGCCCGGTTTCAAGCACAACACGCACCGCATCCTCAAAAAGTGGGTCGTCGTCATTTGCAAGGTCCGCAAGCTGATCCTTGCTTTTTCCAAAATTCTCAATTTCATCACGATACTGCGGCGGGGCCTGCCGTTTCAAGTAATAGACCAAATCGCCCATTTCGGCGTCGCTGACGAATGCGCCCTGAATTCGGTCCGGTTTGCTCTGGCCTGCGGGCAGGTACAGCATGTCCCCCATACCCACCAGCCGTTCCGCGCCAATTTCGTCCAGAATGCAGCGGGAATCCACGCGGCAGGACACCTGGAACGAGATGCGGGCGGGGAAATTGGCCTTGATGACGCCGGTGATCACGTCCACCGAGGGGCGCTGTGTGGCGATAATCAGGTGGATGCCGACGGCCCGGGCCAACTGGGCCAGCCGCGCAATGGCCTGTTCCACTTCAACCCGCGCCAGAATCATGAGGTCGGCGAGCTCGTCGATGACACACACAATGTACGGCAGTTTGCGCACCACGTTGTAGGAAGCGCCGTGGGTCTCGCCCTCGCCCACCATTTCGATGGCGCCGTTTTCAACACTCTTGTTGTACAGTTCAATATTGCGGATGCGCAGGTCGGCAAAGAGCCGGTAGCGCTCCTCCATTTCCGTAATCAGCCAGGTCAGCGCGGTGGCCGCTTTCTTGGCATCGGTCACCACGGGCGTGATCAGATGCGGAATGTCGTTGAAGATCGACAGTTCCACCATCTTGGGATCGATCAGCATCAGTTGCAGTTCGTCGGGCGTGTGCTGCACGAGCAGGCTTGCCAGCAGCGATTTCACGCACACCGTTTTGCCCGCGCCCGTCGCGCCGGCCACGAGCAGATGCGGCATGCGGGTCAGATCGGCAATGCACACACTGCCGTCAATGCCCTTGCCGAGCGCCAGGTTCAACTGCGCGGGCTGGCAGTCGCGAAACGCGCGGTTCTCCAGGAGTTCGCGCAGCACAACCGGATCGCGCACCTCATTGGACACCTCAATACCGACGCGCGCCTTGCCGGGAATGGGCGCCTCGACGCGCACACCGCGCGCCTCGAGCGCGAGCGCCATGTCGTCGGTCAGCGCGATAAAACGGCTCACCTTGGTGCCCGGCGCGGGTTCCACTTCAAACCGGGTCACCGTGGGACCCCGGCGCACATCGGTCACGCGCGCCTCAATGTTGAACGTGCGCAGCGTCTGCTCCAGCAGGTCGCTCATGTCGCGCAGCCGCTCGGTAAGATTGGGAATCACGCGCGGGCGCGGCGGCTCGAACAGGTCCAGCGAAGGCTGCGTGTAGAATTTGGGGTAGACGTAATCGTCGGGCAAGTCTTCCGAGTCGTTGGCCCTGCGGCGCGGCCGCGCCTGGGTCTTGGCCGCCGGACGCGCGTTCTCCTCAACACCCGTGCGAATCACCGGGGCCGGCGGTCCGGCAACCGGCTCGGCCGGTGTCACCACCGGCACCTTGGGGGCCGGCGGCGGAACAGCCCTGGAACGCGGCTGCGGCTGGGGCTGCGCAATAGCTTCGACCACGGGACCTGCGG
>CAZOMH010000893.1:0-1948 GCA_964580415.1 uncultured Nitrospirales bacterium | reverse complement strand
AACGGACACGTTGAACGCCGCGTCGGTCAATATTGCCGCGGGAGGGGCTTCTTTGACGGCTGTGTTTGACTTGAGCACGGCCGCACCGGGGAACTGGCAATTGCGCGTGACTGCGCCGGGCGAAACGGCCCAGAACTTGAGCGTGACGGTGGTGCCGGGGCCGTCCATTACGGTTTCCGCTTCGACGCCAGCCTCAGCCACCGCGTGGGGCAAGGTCACGCTCACGGTGACGGGAGACAGTTTCGGGGCGGACATGACGGCCCGGTTGACGCGGGGCCGTATGGCCGCGCTGAACGCGGAGTCGGTGGCGGCGGCGGCGGACGGAAAATCGGCCACGGTCGTGTTTGACGTGACGGGCGCCTATCCGGGTTCGCGGACGCTGGTGCTGTCGCGGCCGGGCATGACTTCGGGCGAGCTGCACAATGCCATAGAACTTGTTTCCGCCCTTCGGATTGATACCGTGACCCCGGCAGCCATGATTGCGGGGAATGATTGTGTCGTCACCGTCACCGGAGGGGGATTTCTCAATGACGATCATGTACGGCTGACGAGTCCGCAAGCGGGGACCATTCAAGGGACAAACCTTGCGGTGGCCGGCGATGGGAGTTCTATGACCTTTGCCGTTCACGCAGATGCGACGGATGCGGGCGCGTTGTTATTGGCGGTGATCCATTCCAGCGGTGATAGTGCGGCCAAACACGATGCGTTTACCGTATTCGACACACCTTCGACGTCACTGTATGTGTGCCCGGAATCGGTGAGCGGCCTGGCGGAGCAGGCGGTGTTCCGCGTGACGAGCGCGGTGCTGGCAAATGCCGGGCTTCGGTTGCGATCGGGAGACACCGTTGTTCCGGCGACACAGACAACCCGGACCGGTCCTTTCGACGGCGAGGTTGCCTTCAACATGGGGAATACGCTTCCCTTGGGGCCGGTGCAGCTGGAACTGCTGCAGAACAATGTCGTTCTGTCATCTCACGCCGTTCGCATTGTGGGTGCCGTCTACGGGGTGTCGCAGTATGATCCGGATTCTGGCACTGTGTCCGTCACGGGCGAAGGATTCACCGGCGGCTGCTCCATGTGGCTTGAAGAGGTGAATAGCGGCATGAGAGTCGATGCAACAACGGTCCTCGCAACCGGCGGCATCTCATGTGCTGCAAACTTTGGCGGAGGTATTCCCAATGGCACCTGGCGTCCGGGCCTGCGGGGCCCCAACGGACGGCAGATTGTCCCGGCGGAGTCCGACACTTTCTTTGGCGCAACGGGGCGTTCCAGTTTCCTCATCGGCCCCGGCCTTTCCCATTTGAGCACGTGTGAAGGCGGCAGGACGGGCAGGGTGACCCTTACTGTGTACGGCAGTGACTTTGGCCCGGTTCTTTCTCTCCAGCTCGCCAGCGGGGAAACCGTTATCGACGGCAGTGACATTGCCTACAAACCGGATCAAAACGGCGGGCATTGCGCGGTTGTAACGTTTGATTTGTCCGCCGTGCCGAAAGGGAAGTACGACATTGTGGCCGATGCGGAGGGAGGCGCGCAATACAGGCTCAAGAGCGCTTTTTCAGTTGTGGATCCGGCGCCGAAGATATCGATTGCGCTGGGCATGCCGGACCGGACACGCGCAGGGAGAGACGTGCGGGGCGAGATCAACGTGAACAATGAGGGCAACGTGGACGGATATGGGTATGTGGTGCTTGACGGTGTTCCGGAGGATGCGACCTATTCCCTCCCCGCGCAGTTGGATGATGTCAAAGACGCGGTGACAACACTTCCCCAACTGGTCGGCGCTTTGGGCACGATACAAGTGAATGAAGTCAGGGTGCCGGCGGGAGGCAGAATACGAATACCTGTCGTGATGAACCTTGGGCACGAGGGGGTGATCGCCGCCACGCCGCACTGGGTGGGCGTGCATTAGAGATAGGAGAAACGTCATGAAACTTTTCCACTTTCTCGG
>CAZOMH010000892.1:0-1954 GCA_964580415.1 uncultured Nitrospirales bacterium | reverse complement strand
TTCCGAATGAGACGCAGGGGAAGAGCCTTCTGCCGTGGTTGCGGGGGGAAACGCCGCAGTGGCGGTCCGACTGGTACTTTGAGCATTTGTTCAAGCATCCGCTGATTCCGCGCAGCGAGGGCATCCGCGACGAGTACTGGACCTATATTCGATGGATTGACCAGACGCCGCTGGCGGAGGAGTTGTATGACCTGCGGAATGACCCGCAGGAGGAGCATAACCTTGCGGGCGATGTGGGGCATAGCGAGCAGCTTGAGCGGCTAAGGATGCGTTGGGCGGAATGGCGGGAAGCGCTTCCTGAGCATGCGTGATGTTTGGAAGACAAGCCCGCCCGGGGGCGGGCTTGAGGCCGGCAGGGATGCCGGCGCTCCCGGTGGGAATGAAGAGCGCCCCTTCCCGATGGGGGAAGGGGCGCTCTGTTCTGTGCGTTGTTGCGGCTATTTGAGGTCCAGAACCTTGTTCATCTCTTCGGCCAACTGAATCATGCGGTCCTTGTCGCCGCCGCCGACTTCGGCGGTGGCCCATCCCTGGAAACCGACTTCGTCGAGCGCTTTGCGGACGGCAGTCCAGTCATTGCTGCCCTCGCCGATTTCGCACTCAAAGCCTTTCCAGGGTCCCTGGGTTTCGGCAATCTTGCGGCTGTAGTCTTTCAGGTGTATCTTCATGGTGCGTTTGCCCAGGATGCGAATCCACTGTTCCGACCAGCCGTATTTGACCATGTTGCCGATGTCGAAATAGCCCTGGAACCAGGGGCTGTTTATCTCGTCGATGTAGCGGGCCATTTCCATCGGGCTGAGCAGGAAATTGTTCCAGACGGTTTCGAGCAGCAGGTAGACCTGCTGCTTTTCGGCGTAGGGAAGCAATTCGC
This sequence comes from uncultured Nitrospirales bacterium, assembly GCA_964580415.1. GTDB lineage: Bacteria > Hydrogenedentota > Hydrogenedentia > Hydrogenedentales > CAITNO01 > CAITNO01. The sequence goes on along the minus strand of CAZOMH010000892.1, from coordinate 1,086 downwards.
GGTAGACGGCCTGGGACTTGGCGTAGCACTCGTCGTAGGCGAGGTCTTCTTTCACCTGCGGCGGCGCAACCAGCACGGTATTGGCGCCGAGTTTCTTGGCGATGTCGATGCTCTCGGGGATGCCGTCCAGGGACCAGCCATGCACGACACCATGCACCGGGACGCCGGTGGCGTCGGCGGCCTTGCGCAGTTCGTCATGGTCGACTTTTGCTTTGATGCTGAGTTCGACGCCCGCGATGCCCAGGCTCTTGATCAGGTTGAGCTTGTCCATGGGGGAGCCGTCAATGCGGATCATGTCGTAGCCGACGGCCGTCTTGATCTTTCCCCTGAGGGGTCCCTGGGCAGCCGCGGAGAACACCGGCGCCACGGCGGCCACGCCTGCCGCCGCGCCGGCAACCTTCAGGAAGTCCCTGCGGCCCATGTCATTTGACTTCATGCTGAATTCTCCTGTGTGGGAACGTGCGGTTAGAAGAATTTGGCCGCGCCGGGCACCGGCACGGGACGGGTGGCGACATCGCCCAGTTCCAGCTTGGCGGGGAGATAGGTGACTTCAGAATTGAGCGCCTGGTCCCAGGTGACGGTTTGTCCGCTGTAGGCCGACATGCGCGCCATGATGGCCGCGAGGTTGCTCTTGACCATATAGTCGCCGTTGTTGATGACTTCGCCCTTGCGGATGGCGTTGAACAGGGCATCGAGTTCGTTCTGGTACATGTCGTCCTTCTCGGCGGACTCCCATTTCCAGTTGGCGCCGTCGCGGCCGATGATTTCGTGCGTCTGCACCTTTGCAAGTCCTTTGGTGCCGTAGACGTTGTCATAGACCGCTGTGACGGCGTTTTCCCACTGGCGGCAGGAGCTGAATCCGCGGACGCCGTTTTCCCATTCGAAGACCGTGTTGAAGTGGTCGTAGATGTTGCCATACTTCGCGTCGGTTCGGACGGTGCGTCCGCCGCTGGCGGTGGCCTTCAGGGGCGGGGTGTCGTTCATGACCCACATCATTTTGTCGAGGCTGTGGATGTGCTGCTCGACAATATGGTCGCCCGAGAGCCAGTCGAAATACAGCCAGTTGCGCAGTTCGTACTCCATCTC
>CAZOMH010000891.1:0-1957 GCA_964580415.1 uncultured Nitrospirales bacterium | reverse complement strand
GTGGTGGCCGACGCGAGGAACGCGCGGCGTGTCATCTGCCATTTTTCCATGATTGTCTCCTCCTGCGTGGATGAGTGAACGGTAACCCAATGAAACCCAAAGCGACCGTGGTTAGGATAGACGCCGGGCGCGGGGGAAGTCAACAGGATTATTTGAGTTTGCAGGGGGTGGCTCGATGAAGCCGTGCCGTGCCTGCCGCGGCAGGCGCGGTGGGGGGCGGGCCGTTCCGGAGAGACGGGAAGGTATTGCCAGGACAGGGGTTGACAGACTTCACGGATGCCGGAATTTCCGGCGCCGTCCGGCCGCAATGGACGCCCGGCGCGGATGCGTGTTAAGATGCAAACGGGGCGTGAAGGAAGGAGTTGTTTGCGATGCGGGTGATTATACTGGGCGCGAAGGGACAGCTTGGCCGTGAATTGGCGGTCCGTTTCGGCGCTTTGCACGATGTGACCGGGTTTGATTTGCCCGAGTTGGACATTACGGACCGCGACAGTGTCATTGACGCCGTTGCCGCGGCGCGGGCCGAACTGGTGATCAATGCGGCGGCCTATACCGACGTGGAACGGGCCGAATCGGAGCCGGAACTGGCGTTGCGTTGCAATGCGGCCGGTGCCGGCCATGCGGCGGCGGCGGCGGCGGCCGTTGGCGCGCCCGTCGTGTATTATTCGACCGATTTCGTATTCGACGGAATGAGCCCGGTGCCCTATACCGAGAAGGCCACCTTTCTGGATCTCCTGCCGTTGAGCATGTACGGCCGGACAAAGCTGCTGGGTGAGTCGGCCACCCGAACGGAAAATCCGAAACACTTTATTGTCCGCACGGCATGGCTCTACGGTCCCGGCGGCAACAATTTCATTGAAAAGATACTGGCGGCGGCGAAAGCGCGTCCCGAACTGCGGGTGGTGTCCGACGAGATTGGATGCCCCACGCACACATGGGATTTGGCCGAAGCCACGGCTGCGCTTTGTGAAACGGCCGAGCCGGGCACTTACCACTTCGTCAACGGCGGTTCCTGCTCCCGTTGCGATTTGGCGCGGGCGGCCCTGGAACTGACGGGGATCGGCACCCCCGTGCATCCCTGTCTTGCAGCCGAATTTCCCACGGCGGCGCGGCGTCCCGCGCGGGCCGTGCTGTCTACGGAAAAATACACCAACGCCACCGGCCGCACGCCGCGTCCATGGCGGGAAGCACTGGCGCACTATATCCAACGGCGGGAAGAACGCTCATGAAACGAATACTGGTCACCGGCGGGGCGGGATTTATCGGGTCCGCTTTTGTGCGCAACACGCTGAAAGAGCACGCTGACACGCATGTGGTCACCTACGACAAGCTCACCTACGCGGGCAACCTGGACAATCTGCGGGATGCGGACCCGGCGCGGCATACCTTTGTAAAGGGCGACATCGCCGACAGAGAGACCCTGCGCGCGGCGATGGAAGGCTGCGATGCGGTGGTGAATTTTGCCGCCGAAAGCCACGTGGACCGGAGTATCATGGGCGCGTCGGATTTCATCCGGACAAATGTCGAGGGCGTGAACATGCTGCTGGCGGCGGCGCTCAAGCTCGGTATCGGCCGGGTGCTGCTCGTTTCCACCGACGAGGTTTACGGCAGCAGGGAGGAGGGTTCGTTCAGGGAAAGCGACCCGCTGCATCCGCGCAACCCTTATTCGGCGAGCAAGGCGGGCAGTGAACTGTTCGGCACCGCTTACTTCGAGACCTACGGCCTGCCGGTGGTCATAACGCGCGGGTCGAACACCTACGGTCCCTACCAATACCCGGAGAAGGTGCTGCCGCTTTTCACGACCAACGCCATCGACGGCGAACCGCTTCCGCTCTACGGGGACGGGCGAAACGTGCGCGACTGGCTCTATGTGGACGACCATTGCGCCGGCATTGACTGCGTGCTGCGTCACGGCACACCGGGAGAAGCCTACAATGTGCCCGGCGGCAGCGAGCGG
>CAZOMH010000890.1:0-1961 GCA_964580415.1 uncultured Nitrospirales bacterium | reverse complement strand
CGCGATGCGCGGGCCTTGGCAGCTTGCCTGAGGAGAAGAGCCATGCGAACCCTGACGTGTCTTGTTCTTGGGGTGCTGGCGGTTGTCCTGCCGGCGGCGGCGGCGGACAATGCGGCTTCCCTTGACGCGGCGGTTGCCTCGCTGAAGGGTTACACCTTCGGCGGTGATTTCACCGCCTGCCAGCAGATTATCGATGCGATCAACGCCGCCGGGACTGATTCGGCCGCGCAGGCGGCGATTGCCGCGAAACTGGCCGGGGCGCTGCACGGCGCGGGCTATGACGCGCAGAAGTTTTTGTGCGCCCAACTGTGTCTCGTAGGCACCGAAAAGCAGGTGCCGCAGCTTGCGCCGCTGCTGACCGACGAGAAGTTGTCCATCTCCGCGCTCTCCGTGCTGGCGCACCTGCCCGGCAAGGCGGCGGATCGCGCGCTGATTGACGCGCTCGGCCGGACCAGGGGGAAGGTGCTTGCGGGCATCATCGACGCGGTTGCCGCACACGGGGATGCGGCCTGCGCGCAGGAGATCGTTCCGTTTCTGAAAGACAAGGACATTGACGCGGCCCATGCGTCGGCGGGCGCGCTCGGCAAGCTGGGCGGCAAGACCGCCCTGGACGCGCTGACGGCCGCGCTGGCCACTGCGGGCAACCGCACGCGGGTATCCATCGTGAACGGCCTGATTCTGGCCGCCGAAAAAGCGGCCGCGGCCGGCGATGTCGGCCATGCCCGGGCCGCTTTTGAGCGCCTGTCCGACCGCACCGAGGACCCGAACGTGCGCGCGGCGGCGATCTGCGCGCTGGCGCGGCTCGGCGACGGGCGGGCCGCCATGGTCATCGTCAAGGGGCTCAAGGACACCGAGGCGTTTGTGCGCATCACGACCGTTGGCCTGGTGCGCAGCGTGCCCGGCGACAATGTGACCTCTTCGGTGGTCGCCATCCTGCCCGAGTTGCAGCCGGAGAACCGCGTGCTGGTGCTGTTGGCACTGGGCGACCGCGGCGACGCGGCTGCGGCTGCGGCTGTGCTCAAGTATGCGGGCGATCCCGACCCGGCGGTGCGTGTGGCCGCGCTGACCGCCGCGGGGAAGTTGTGCAACGCGAATGCGGTGAAGCCCCTTGTGGCGCATCTGACCGGCACGCCGGAAGATGAGGCGGCCGCGGCGGAGAAGGCGCTGACCGTGCTTAAGGGCAACGACGTTGACGCAAACCTTGCGGGGCTGCTCGAAGGCGCGGTTCCGATGCTGCGCACGCGGCTCCTGCTGGTGCTTGGCGCGCGCGGGATGGCCGGTGCCGTGCCGGCGATGCTCGCATCCACAGAGGACCCCGATCCGGCGGTGCGCCAGGCGGTGTTTAAGGCGCTGGGCATGGGCGTTTCGGCAAAGGATTTTCCGCAGATGGTGGATGCGCTTGTTGCCGCGCCGGATGACACGCGCGAGGCGGCCGAGCTTGGGACGGTGGCCGCGATGCGCCGGCTCGGGACGGGCGCCGGGGCCGTGCCGCTGCTTACCGGCCGGTACAGGGGCAGTTTCAAGAAGAAAGTGCGGCTGTCCATGGTGCGCGTGCTGGGGGCGTCGGAAGACCCGGCGGCGCTGGACACGCTGCGCCGCGCCGCGCGGTCGTGGACAAAGGAGGTGCGCAAGGCGGCGGTGGCCGCGCTGTGCGAATGGCCGACGGCGGACACGCTGGGCGACCTGCGGGCGGTTGCGCGCAAGGGCAGGAAAGACGTGCGCGACGCCGCGTTTGACGGCGTGCTGCGGCAGTTGAAACGGCCGTCGGACCGGTCCGCGGCCGACTCGCTGGCCGCCTACACCGAACTTTCCGTCCTGGCCAAAACGCCGGAGCAGACCAAGGCGGTGCTGTCCGGCCTGGGCGGGGTGGCGGACCGCGGCGCGCTCGTGCTGATTGCGCCGTACCTGGCGCAGGATGCGTTCAAGGCGGAGGCGTCCGTGGCCGCGGAGAAAGTGCGCCG
>CAZOMH010000889.1:0-1963 GCA_964580415.1 uncultured Nitrospirales bacterium | reverse complement strand
TTTTCGCCGCCCTTGTTCGAACCCGTCTTCTTCTCCTGTCCGATCTCGACCGTGACCGAAGCCACCTCGGGGTGCGCCCGAATAATAGCCTCGAACTTGCGCGCACGCCGTTCCGTATCCTGCAGGCGCGTCCCCGCCCGCGCCTCCATGCGCATTCCAAATTCACCCTGTTTCATGGGTGGTATAAGCTCACGGCCAAGTCTCGTGGCCACAAACCCGGAATGCACCGCCAGCAGAACCACAAGCAGCAGGAAGACCGGGCTGAACCGCAGGCAAATGCTCAGCAGGAATCCATAGGTCTCCCGAAACACGTTGAATGACCGGTCGAAGAGAAAGAGAAACCATCCCATGGAAATCCTGAACAGCAGGCGCACAAGCCCCGCAATGACCAGAATGACAATGCAAATCACATGAAGCACCGTCGAGAAAACGGTGTAGAGGAACTTTAGGAAAACCTGGCACACTGCCATGACCAACAGAAGGGGAAGACAAACGAAACCGAACAGCGCCTTGATCAGCCGAACGGGTCCAAATCCCAGACGCAAATCCGCAATGGATTTGAACGACGGCCCAAAAGCGTCCAGAAAAACATCCCGCACACCCTCACCGGCGTAACGCAGGCCCAGTACTGGTATCAGCACCAGGGCGGCAATACGGGACTGGTGCTTCAAATCCCGCGCCTCCCGGTACGCCCGAAGCGTCCACACCACCTGCGCCCCCGCCTGCAACCCGAATCCCTTCCGGGACGCCAGCAGTGGCACCAGGTACATGGCCGTAAGAAGCGACGCCAGCAGGGAGTAACTCACCGTCAGGGCGAGATCACGGAACAACTGCCCGGAAATCCCCTCCACAAACGTTATCGGGACAAAGACGCACACCGTCGTGAGCGTTGACGAAATCACCGGCGCAGCCACCTCGCGCGTGCCGCGCTCCGCCGCGTCCACAACGCCGTCCCCCTCCTCGCGACAACGGAAGATGCTCTCGAGAACCACAATAGAGTCGTCCACGAGCAACCCGACGCCAAGCGCCAAGCCGCCCAGAGACATGATGTTGAGCGTGATGTGCTGGAGAAACATGGGGATGAAGGTCGCCACCACGGAGAGCGGAATGGCAATACCGATAATCAGCGTCGTCTTCATCTCCTGGAGGAAAACGAAAAGAATGAGCAAAGCCAGGAAGCCGCCCTGAATCACCGAGTCGCGCACTTCTTTCGTGGAAGCCTCGATGAACCGGGATTGGTCCGTGATAACTGTAAGGTTCACGTCCGGCGGAATCCGGTCAAGCAGGTTGCGCTTTGCCGGCGGCGGCGGAGTGCCCTGGGCCGACTTGCCGCTCATGGCCGCCTTCGTGCGCCGTTCGATCATGGCCATGTTTTCCGACACCCTGGCCTGCACCTTCTCGGCAAAAGAAAGCGGCCGCTCCATGGCCAGCAGGTCGCGCACGTGGTTGCACACCGCCACAGTGTTTGCATCGCCCTCTTTGTATATGTCCACAGCCACGGCCTCGCGGCCGTTTATCCGCACAATCGTCTCGCGTTCCTTGGCCCCCATGAAAACATCCGCGAGGTCGGACAGGCGCTTTTGCGTGCCCGAGGGGGTGGTGATCAGCGTGGCGGCGATCTGGTCGATGCTCGTGTACTCGTTCATCGTGCGGACCAGGTACTCCGTCTTGCCCTCGCGAAGCTGGCCGCCGGAAAGATTGATGTTCTGCTGGGCGAGATTGTCCACGATGTACTGAAGCGGCAGACCGAGCCCCATCAGCTTCTCCGCGTCGACAAGCACCTGAATTTCCTCTTCCTGACCACCCTTGACCGCGACTTGGGCAATGCCCGCCTCGGCTTCCAGATCACTCTTGAGGTGCTTCTCCGCATCGTAGCGAATCGTGGTGAGCCGCTTGACCTCCTCCTCGGAGGTGCCCTGGGCGCCGGCGGTGGACACGCTGCCCACCTCTTCATGATCGTTGA
>CAZOMH010000888.1:0-1963 GCA_964580415.1 uncultured Nitrospirales bacterium | reverse complement strand
GAATATGGCCATCGCGGTGTTCATTCTGCCCATGGCGGTCCAGTGGTGGGCCGTGTGGTATCCCGGTTCGGAACCGGGCGGCGGCAGCTATATTGCACAGCGCATGCTTTCGTCCAAGTCCGAAAAGGACTCTCTGGGTGCGGTCCTGTTCTTTAATGTGGCCCATTATGTTCTGCGTCCGTGGCCGTGGATTCTGGTCGGCTTGTGTTCAATAATTGTCTATCCGCAGCTTGCCGACATCCAGAAGGCCTTTCCCAATCTCGATCCTAATCTGCTAAACCACGATATCGCCTATCCGGCCATGCTTGTGTTCTTGCCGGCCGGCTTTGCCGGCCTCATGGTGGGCGGACTGATTGCGGCCAATTCCTCCACCATTCTCACCCACCTCAACTGGGGTGCCTCCTACCTGATTCACGACCTGTACCGCCGCTTCATCCTCAAGGACGGAGCAAAGAAAACGATATCCTTGGGAGGGCTCTTTTCCGTGACGCTTTCCGGCAACGAGAAGCATTATGTCTGGGCCGGAAGACTGACCACCATAGGGCTGTTCTTCGCATCCTCGGCGATGGTTTACATTCTCGATTCGGCGAAGGACAACTTCAACATCATGCTACAGGTGGGGGCGGGGACCGGGCTGCTTTACCTGCTCCGGTGGTTCTGGTGGCGTATCAACGCCTGGTGCGAGGTTGTCGCAATGATTAGTTCGTTCCTTGCGTCGATAGCCCTGCAAATCGTGAAGAAGACCTGCATTGTGGCGCCTCCAAGCGGTCCCGTCGGCCATCAGATTAATGCCTTCTTTGCATCGCTGGAAAGCACCTACAACCTGGACTTCCCGACCGCATGCCTGCTTATCACAATTGCTTTTACCACGCTGTGCTGGGTGCTGGCTGCCTTCTTCGGTCCGCAGACGGACCGCAAGACGCTTGTCGAATTCTACAAAAAGGTGCGTCCCTTCGGTCCCGGCTGGTACGCCATCCGCCGCGAGGCCGGCGTGACCGACGAGGAAGCCCGCGCCACCCACGAAAACATCCCCCTGGCGCTGGTCGGTTGGCTTTCAGGCTGCACCATGATTTGGTCGGCCCTGTTCACCGTGGGCAATTTTCTCTACGGGCGCATGGGTTTCGCCGCCGGCCTGTTTGGCGTCTTCATTGTGAGCACCGTGGCCATACTGGCCGTAATCAACCGCCTTTGGTCCGGCAAAATGGTCACTCCGGAACAAGAACAAGCTGCCAGGAACGCTCAGGCATAACCGCTTTCAGGGCGCGCCGTAAAGGAAAGCTGTCTTTCCCGGAACCGCCAATCTCCCGATGGGTGGTACTGCCGCGATAGTCTGCCCTAAGGGCGAACTGGACTCCCCAAGCGGTCCTGCCCTGCCGTTGCCTTCTCTCTCCCCTCGACAAGGGGAGCGGCAGGGGTGGGGTTCTTCGCTCTATGCAGAACGCGCAACCTCCCGTGTTTTCCCCATTCCCATATCTCCCATTCTTCCCATAATTCCCATGCATCCCTCCCTCAGTAATCGTCGTCCTCTTCTTCCTCGATCTCCGCTTCTTCCTCGCGAAACTTCGGGTTGTTCCCCGCGATCACAATGGTCACTTCCCCCTTAATCTCCTTCCCCTTGAACTGCGCCGCCAAATCGGCCAGATACCCCCGGTGGACCGCCTCAAATTTCTTGGTCAGTTCAATGCACACCGCGCCCAAACGGTTGCCGAGGGCGTCCAGCGCGTCTGCCAGGCATGCTCCGACCCGGAACGGGGACTCAAACAGGATGAGCGTATGCGGCAGGTCCCGGTCCATCACGAAAAACCGTTTTCGCTGCCCCGACTTGCGCGGAGGAAAGCCCTTGAACGTGAAACTCGACGAGGACAGGCCGGAAGCCAGCAGCGCCGTGGTGGCCGCGCTCGGTCCGGGTATGACTTCAATCTTGTGACCGTGCTCGTGGCACAGCGAAGCGATGCGGTAACCG
>CAZOMH010000887.1:0-1964 GCA_964580415.1 uncultured Nitrospirales bacterium | reverse complement strand
GTAAGGACCACGTCTCCCAACAGGCGGCGCGACTCCCGCTTTCCCGCGATATATGCCGCCCACTTAAGCCTGTGGTTGGGGTAAAGCCTGTCCACGTTTTTGAGCGTGTCCCAGGCTCCATACATCGCGCGGAGATTCAGGTCGCGCATCAGTTCAACATCCTGTATCGAATCCCGATCGAAGCCGCTTTCCCAATACCATCCCCCCAGGCGTTCAAGCGGGTTCTTGTCTTTGGCGGTTTCGCCGCGCCCTGGAAAGGGCTTGTCCCGCAGGTCAACCGCCCACGGACAACGCGGAAAACTGGAAGCGGACCTGGTGTCTTCGAAGCCTATGCTCAAGGCATTTGTATCGTCGCATGCACAGGCTGGAAAAGTTTCGGGTTTTCCACTGTCTTCCACGTTCCAAAGATTGCTGGGCCCCATGTGCTGTTTCTCGGTCATCTCGAATTCCGCTCCGGCCAGAAATCCGACTACTCCATCGCCGGTGCAATCGGCGAACCAGCGCCCCTGAATCTGGACCCTGTTTCCGGTGCGGGTGTCCTGGGCGACAACAGCCGTTATTCGACGGCTGTGGCCTTTCGTGGCCTGGTGCTTGGCGTCCGCACGCAGCAGTTCGTTGACCCGATGGTTCAGGAAGAGCCGCAGGTTGGGCTCGTTGTGCGCCAGTTCGAGGCGCTTCTGGTCCTCATACAACTCCGCTGTGTTTTGCGCGCCGTAGTGGGCCCTGGCGGCGGGCTCCAGTTCCGAGACGATGTCACCGACTCTCTCGTAAGGCGGCAGGTTTACGAGACCGTTGAGCCATACACGCACTTCCGAGCTGTTATTTCCACCGAGAACGGGGCGGTCTTGCACGAGCGCCACCGATAGGCCGAGGCGAGCGGCGCTTAGCGCCGCACAGGTTCCTGAGATGCCGCCTCCGACCACGACCAGGTCGAACTGGCCTGCTGGCTTTGGTTTTGGGGTGAGTGCAAGAAAACGCTGGCGCAAAATGGTCAGCGACTTCAGGTCGTTTGGTGGTTCAAACGCCGGATCACGGCAGAATATGATGGCATCACAGCGGCCTTCGAATCCCGTGAGGTCGTGGAGTGCTATTCGGACGCGCTTGCCAACCTGGACGTTGCCTCCATCCTGCCAATGCCAGTTCTCCCCTTCCGTGCCGAACGTTGTCCGCAACGGCGTGCCATCGATCAGAACCTGGAATTTTCCAGGGGCTCCACCCACTTTCCACGGCGCAACCCAATCCCTGGTCCGAACCCAGACCCGGTAGGAACCTGGCGCCGGGAAAGTTGCGCTGGTGCTTGCGTCTGCCACAGGCTCCCCAAGACCATGGGCCAGCAGGTACGGCGACCCCATTTGGTCCATGAACTGCTGGTCCAGAACCCACCCGCCGTGGCTCTCAAACTGTTCGGCTTCGATCAACAGACCGCGCGATTTTGCCGGAAGCGTGCTGGCTCCTTCCAAATGTGGTTCAAACGCGCCCAATAGAAGGATAAAGATGCTGCAAAGCAAGCGAACCAGGGTCCGGAAACACTTCATGAGAAAATGGTAACTCGCGGTTGCTGAGTAGCAACCGAAATCCCCCAATGCTCTGCCGTTGCCTCGTCGCTCTATAAGGAAGCGCCCGCTTTTAGGGGGTCTACGCTTCAATTTCCGCAAGAGCGGGTTTTGTTGTCATTACCGCCGCTGATATCATTTGGGCCGCATCCCGGTAACAGATCAGGTCTGTGTTGATCACCATATGGTAGAGCAGCGGGTCGTGAATGTTCTTGCCAAAGTACTTCTTGAGGTAACGTTCGCGGCCACGATCTTCACGGTAGAGCACATCTGCCGCGGCTTGCTTGCTCAACCCGCGCACCTCCTGCAAGTGTTCCAAACGCTTTTCGATCGAACCAACCAGCCGGACGTGAAACACGTGTTCTATTTTGGCGCCGATCACCGCCGCTGCCCGGCCAATGAGGATCACAT
>CAZOMH010000886.1:0-1969 GCA_964580415.1 uncultured Nitrospirales bacterium | reverse complement strand
CAAGGTGGCGCTCCGGGACGCTTCGGGCAGGATTTTCGGCGTGCTCGGCACAAGCGAGGACATCACGGAGGACAAGCGTCTGGAAGAGGAGCACGCCCGGCTGGCCACTGCCATCGAACAGGCGGACGAGTCCGTGGTCATCACGGACACCGAAGGGCGCACGCTTTATGTGAACCCCGCATTTGAGCGCGCATCGGGGTACCGTCTCGCCGAGGTGCTTGGCCGGAAACCGAGCATGCTGCAGAGCGGCGTTCACGAAGCGGTCTTCTATGAGAACCTGTGGCAAACGCTGGTGCGGGGCGAGATTTGGCAGGGGCTGTTCATAAACCGCCGCAAGGACGGGGCGATTATCGAGGAGCAGACCGTCATATCGCCGGTGCGCAACGAAGAGGGAACGGTCATCAACTACGTGGCCCTCAAGCGCGATGTCACCAACGAGCGCCGTCTGGAGCGCCAGCTTCGGCAGGCGCAGAAGATGGAGGCCATCGGCCAGCTTGCGGGCGGTGTGGCCCACGATTTCAACAACCTGCTCCAGGTGATCGGCGGCTACACCGAGATGGCGCTGGCCGCGCTGCCGGCGGGCGAAAAGGCGGCCCGGCAGCTTGAACTGGGACGCGGCGCGATTGGCCGGGCCGCGCGGCTCGTGCGCCAGTTGCTTATGTTCGGACGGCAGCAGGTGGGCCAGCCCGAGACGCTTGACATCAACAGCCTTGTCGCCGACATGCTCAAAATGCTGCGCCGGCTGATCGGCGAACACATAGAACTGATTCTGAAGCCGGCCGGCAAGCCCCAGATGGTCCATGCCGATCCGGGCCAGTTGGAACAGGTGATTATGAACCTGTGCGTCAACGCGCGCGACGCTATGCCCGACGGGGGGCGGGTCATGCTGGAGACCTCGGGCGTTGTGCTGGATGCCGCGTACTGTGCGGATCATCCGTGGGCGAGTCCGGGCGAATACGTGCTGATTTCCGTGTCAGACACCGGTGTGGGCATACCGCACGAGCTGCAGGAGCATATCTTCGAGCCTTTTTACTCGACCAAGGAGGCGGGCAAGGGAACCGGGCTGGGGCTTGCCACCGTCTATGGAATCGTTCACCAGCACGGCGGCGCGGTGCAGGTACACAGCGAGCCGGGGAAAGGGGCCACATTCCACATCTATCTGCCCGCCGTTGAAGGCGGGGTGGAAAAGGCCGCGCCCCCGTCCACGGAACGGCCGGAGGACATACCCGGCGGGACCGAGACTATCCTGATTGCCGAGGACGACGAACTTGTTCGCGAACTGGCGGTGGAGGTGCTCGCGCAGAAGGGGTACCGCGTGCTGGCCGCATGCGACGGGGTGGAGGCCATGGATGTCTTTGCCCAAAACCAGAACGAAATCAGCCTGGTGCTTGCCGATGTGGTGATGCCGCGGGCGAGCGGGCGGGCGCTGTGCGAGTATGTTGCCGCCCACCGTCCCCAATTGCCCGTCATATACTGCAGCGGATACAGCCGCGACGTGCTCAAGGAGAAGCTTTTGGGGGGTGAGGACCGGCCCATTATCCACAAGCCCTACAACCGGGTCACCCTGGTCAAGCGGGTGCGCGAGGTGCTGGACGGTGCGCATTGCCCGTCCATGGACTGAACCGCCCGGGGGAAAAGAAACGGCGCGACGCCCCGCAGGGCGCCGCGCCGGGTTCAGCGGTCTTTACAGGGTTATTTCTTCAGTTCCTTGCCCGCCTTGCCGCCCACGCGGACTGTCATGCCCAGGCTGCGGCAGGTGGCGATCAACTCCTGAAGGATGTCGCCGTAGCCGATGACGATATGGTTTGACATGTGCGAGGCCATCAGTTCGTCGCGGCCGTAGCCGGGAATGTGGACGTTGGCAATGGGCCATACCGGCGAAGTGCGGTCGAGACGGTCCTTTACTTCGGCCTCGGGCAGATCGACCACCTCGCCGGTGCCGCAGTCCATGCCCAGTTCGCCATAGGCC
>CAZOMH010000885.1:0-1970 GCA_964580415.1 uncultured Nitrospirales bacterium | reverse complement strand
CGGACAGCTTTCTGCGTCTGGTATCGAGAGATGACAGGCTTGCCGCCGCAGCCTGACGACGCGATTGCTCCAATTCCCGCAACCAACTTAACCGGCCGATGAGGGTTGGATCGGTCAGGCTTTCCAATTGTTCATTGAGTCGGCGTATCGCACCTTCAGATTTCTCCATGGATGCGCCTGTTTCGGTGCTAAAGCGCTCAATGAACGCTTGCGCGGTCTCTTCCATCCTGATTTTTTTCTCAATTGATTGGATCGTATCCCTGATCTCGTCCACGAGCAGAACCGAATAGGGCGGCTGTTCGGCGAACCCTGTCCATGTCTGTGCGGTACGGCTAAAGTCCTGTTGCCTTTGCCGGATCGTTTCAATTTCGGACAACGTATCAAGGTGGTTTTTGTAAGTTTGTATGACCCTCTGTAGCAACGAACGGTATTCAATTGTTTCTGCCTGTGTGGCGCCAGGCGGTAAATTGGTGGAGTTTCCGAATTCGGCCTGAAAGCGGCTGAATTTCGCTTGTGCCTCGGCGAGTTTCGTGCGAAGGTGCGGGACCATCGTATCCGCCGTGTCGGCGGCAGGGGAAGCGGCGGCGTTTTGTTGCGGACCGGTCTTCGCGTCTGTGCCGCCCCCGAATACGGACAACGGCACCCAGAGAAGAACGGCCAGCGGCAAACGCCATTGCGGGCGGAAGAACCGTAACAGAAGGGACTGGGTGTGAGTCATGCGGGAGGTGCTCCGTTTTGAGGGAGGTCAAAAGAACGTGGTTTGACGTCGTCGGATTTGAAGTGAATTCCGCATTTAGTTTTTCACATTTCGGGAGCCGTATCAAGTGATACCCGGAATGTCGCAACAGGCGGATGGGGATTGACGCATGGCAAACATTTTGTTATTATACCAAACAATCAAACAAAGGGAGGGGTGTGGGCAAGAAAGAAAAAGCGGTTTTGGCGTCTAAGGCCAAGGTTCTAAAGGCGCTGGCGCACCCGGCCAGACTGTGGATGGTTGAGCGGCTGGCCGTCGGCGAGTGTTGCGTGTGCAAACTGGTGGATGGGCTCGGACTTGATTTTTCGACGGTCTCGAGACACCTGCTGGTGCTGAAGAACGCGGGCGTGGTGGCAGACGAGAAGCGCGGCAAGCAGGTGTTCTATTCCCTGAAGGTGCCGTGCGTACTGAATTTCATGCACTGCATCGAGGCGGTGATCGCGGGAGAGTGAGAAGGTGTTTAGGCTGTAGGCTGTTAGACTGTAAGGTAGATGCAGGCACAAATGGATGATGCGGTAGCCAAACCTAACAGATAAACAGATAAACCGCTAAAAGGCAATAATCATGGACTGGAAGAGCGAGTGGAAAAAGTTGACATGGATTGTGGCGGGCTTCTTGGTCTGCTTCTATCTGCCCGTGGGCAACGTGCGGTTTGACCAGGCGGTGCTGGAGGCGATGAAGCTGCTGAGGTGGTATGCGCAGGAGCATGTGCTGCTCTGCCTGGTGCCGGCGTTCTTCATCGCGGGCGCGATCGGGGTGTTCGTCAGCCAGAGCGCGGTGATGAAGTATTTCGGGCCGAAGGCAAACAAGCTGCTGGCCTATGGCGTGGCGTCGGTGTCGGGTACGATTCTGGCGGTGTGCTCGTGCACGGTGCTGCCGCTGTTCGCGGGCATCTATATGCGCGGAGCGGGTCTGGGGCCGGCCATCGCTTTCCTGTATTCGGGGCCGGCCATCAACGTGCTGGCCATCGTGATGACGGCGCGGGTGCTGGGCTACCAGATCGGTCTGGCGAGGGCGGTCGGCGCGGTTGTGTTCAGCGTGGTGATCGGCGCGCTGATGCACCTGATCTTCCTAAAGGAGGAGCGGGTCAAGGCGGCGCAGGCGCAGGAGGTCTACATCGAGGCGGACGACAGGTCCGCGCGCGCGCTGTGGCAGACGGCCCTCTATTTCTTCAGCATGTCGGCCATCCTGATCTTCGCGAACTGGGCGCGGC
>CAZOMH010000884.1:0-1978 GCA_964580415.1 uncultured Nitrospirales bacterium | reverse complement strand
CCGACCTGGTTCAAACGCTTGCCGCCGGCTCGATCAAGGAAGACGGCTATGCGTGGATTCCCGGTGTGGCCGGCAAGACCTGCGGCAGCCGCTGGGGCGCGCTTAACGCGCTGCTGCCCTGCGGCACGCTGCCCGCAGACCACGAACTGGTCACTGGCACCATCAAACAGCTTCGCGCGCACATGAGCCCCGGCGGGTTGCCGCTTAACACGGGCTGGCTGCCGAACGGCCTGTGGGTGGCCATCGCTTTGGACAATCTTGCCGAGGCGCACCTTGCACGCAACGAGGGCGACGAGGCCGCCGCGCTGCTCTACGCCACGCTCAACCACGCCACGCCGCTCGTGACCTGGTGCGAAGAGCGCGCCCCCGAGCCCGGCGCCACGCAATGCACCGGCGACCGTCAGCACCTCTGGACGCCCGTCGCTGTCGTCCGCGAAGTGCGCGACAGCCTCGTCATGGAGGACGGCAGCGAACTGCACCTGGGTCGCGGCATACCGCGCCACTGGCTGGCAACGAACAAACCCGTCGGCATCCAGAACGCATCCACCCACTTCGGCGATGTTTCTTGGGAAATGGTCTACGACCCGGCCACCCGGCACCTGCAGGGCAAAGTGACCCTGCCCAGGGAAACGCCCGCCAACCAGGCGCCCGCAACGGCACTCATCCTGCACGCGCGCCTGCCCAAGGGCCTGCGCCTGTTGTCCGTCAATCCCACCGCCGGCGCCACGCTCCTGCCCGACGGCTCCGGCCTGCGCTGGGAGGCCCCGAAAGGAGAATTGACCTTCATTGCCGCCGCGGGGTGATACAGCCATGTGCGAAGGCACACATGACTATCGGGGGGACCATCCCGTGAACAATCCTGCGGAATGTCCCGGCGATAACATTTCGTCCAGTCCGTTGTCACAGCAACCGGCCGATGACAGGAACAAGGCCTTTTCCCGGACCGGTGTGGGGTGTGGGGCGGTCTTGGCCATCCTCGTCCTGCTGGCCTCGCTGCTTGCAGTACATGAATGCCGGGGGTTTATGGAGGCATGGCGGCGCGCGGATTGCTCTGCCCCGCTCAAGCAATTCGGGATTCTGTGCAAAATGTACGCAGGAGAGGACAAGGATCATCTGTACCCGCCGCTGTCCTCCAAGCCCGGCCTGCTAATGCTCGCGCCGGAAAGCATAGTTCCAAAATACATGAACCCGGGAATCAGTCTTGCCTGTCCGACCATGCAGGTTGAACACAAACTGCACGGGTATCCCGAGGTGGTCATCGACGACCAGTGCTTCTTGTATCCCGGATATGTCGTGACGGGGGAGGTGGACGTGGCCGCATTCTGCGCCGCATACAAAGAACACATTGCGAAGGGTATTTCCTTCGATGCCGACCTCAAGGTACCCGCCGGTCAGGGCAATCTGGGCGGTGAGACCATCCACCGTTTGCGGGAAGGGATAGACCTGATGTTCGCCGCCAGCCTCGCCAATCCCGGCGCCGCGAACTTCTGGCAGACCCATATACCCGTGCTCATAGAGCGGCCCGAGAACCATGGGTCCGAGGGCGGCAACGTGCTGTTTATGGACGGGCAAGTATGGTTTATGCGCTACCCCGGCGAATGGCCCATGACCGAGAAAACCATCAAGGCTCTCGAAGAAATAGCGGCCATGGGAAACTGAAGGCGTGGCCGTCTTTGCAAGCCAAAGACGGGGGTGCTCAATCACGTGCCGTGGCCCATTGAAGGCAATTGTCAGAATCGAACTGCTTGGCCCCGAAGGGGTCACCCAATAGTAGTGCGTATGGGAGCCCGGTTCACGCCTTGGCAACGGGACCAACAAACGCCGGTCGGCCACGTCCGACCGGCAATTTGACTTGGCCTTCTCATGGGAGCCACGGGTGGAGCGAAGCGGAACCCGTGGCCATAATCAAGAGGGGAAAGGGTTCCAGAATCCGCACGTAAGAATTGTTTGTGATGGGATGGCGCATGCGGATACGTTT
>CAZOMH010000883.1:0-1985 GCA_964580415.1 uncultured Nitrospirales bacterium | reverse complement strand
CTAAAGCCGGCTAATAGGAGGCTCGCGCCCCGCGTGCGGGTACGACTGTTCGGCTGCGCAAAGGATCACGCCGCTTGTGCCTCCGCCTCGCGCCCCGCGTGCGGGTACGACTGTTCGGAGTAACTGGCGAGATATCCGGGTCAAACCCCCAGACCCCAGACCCTCTCCCGTTCCCGTGTTTTCAAGGATGCGGCATTTCCCCGCAAAATGTTACTATGGAGGACATGAACCTTCCTAACCAATTGACGATGGCCCGTTGCGTGCTCGCGGTTTTCTTTGTGGTGTTCATGTCTTTTGACAATACCGCTTGGTACGCGACGGCCTATGTGCTGTTTGCCGCGGCGGCAATTACCGATTACTATGACGGCAAGATCGCCCGCGAGCGCAACCTGATCAGCAACTTTGGCAAGCTTATGGATCCCGTTGCGGACAAGGTGCTCATGGTGGCGGCTTTCGTCATGATGATGCGCATGCAGGAACTGCATCTGCCCGGCTGGACCGTGGTGGCCATTCTGGGCCGCGAGTTCCTGATCACCGGCGCGCGGTCCCTGGCGGCGGCGGAGGGGCTGGTGCTTCCGGCCAATGCCTACGGCAAGGCCAAAACGGTCATCCAGATGGTCTTTGTGTTCGTCTTTCTGGCGCTGGCAATTCTGCAGCGTCTCGTTTTCGGCGGCGGGCATTCCGCATGGCTGCATTACTTTTCAATGTGGGGCATCATCGCCGTTTCCGTCTACACGGTCTATTCGGGCGCGCAGTTCGGGTGGGCCAACTGGAAGGCGCTCAAGCTGCACGACGCCGGGTGATTTCCGGGTAATGTGGGACAGCCGCCCCCGGCTGTCTTTCCAGGGCTTGACAGGCGGTGGCGCCTGTCCCACAAGCGTGTGACATCGCGAGGTTTTGGCATGAAGTACGAAGGCCCGTCCCGGGCTGTTGTTGATCTTGATGCATATGTCCGCAATCTGGGCGTGGTCCGCAGTTTTGTTGGACCGCGCCGCCGCATTATTGCCGTGATCAAGGCGGACGCCTACGGCCACGGCGCCGTGCCTGTTGCCCGCGCCGCGCTGCGGTCCGGCGTGTGCATGCTGGGCGTGGCCACCGTGCCGGAAGCGCTGGTGCTGCGGCAGGCGGGCATCGACGCGCCCATTCTGGTCATGGTCACCCCCCATGCGGGCGAATTCAGCCTGGTGGTTGAGCACCGGCTTACGCTGATGGTTTCGGACGTTGCGACGGCGCAGCGGCTGGGCGAACTGGCGCGCGATGCCGGCCGGATTGCCAGCATCCACTGCAAGGTGGACACGGGGATGGGCCGCCAGGGTTTTTCCGCGGAGGGGGCGC
The DNA here is from genome assembly GCA_964580415.1 of uncultured Nitrospirales bacterium. GTDB lineage: Bacteria > Hydrogenedentota > Hydrogenedentia > Hydrogenedentales > CAITNO01 > CAITNO01. The sequence goes on along the minus strand of CAZOMH010000883.1, from coordinate 650 downwards.
CCGCGGCATTGCAGGCCATTTCCCGCATCACGCACATTGACATTGAGGGCATCGCCACGCATTTCTCCTCGGCGGACGTGCCCGACGACCCCTTCACGGCCGGGCAGATCAAGACGTTCAAGCATGTGGTCCGCGAGGTGGAAAAGCTCGGCGTGCCTTTCGAGTTTGCCCACGCGGCCAGCAGCGCCGCCATAATCGGCTACCCCGACAGCCTTTTTGACGCCGTGCGGCCGGGCCTCATCAGCTACGGCGTGTGGCCCGTCCCGGACAGCAGTCCGGACCACCCGCCGCTGCGGCGGGTGCTGTCCTGGGAAACGACGGTGGTGCAGGTGCGCAACCTGCCCGACGGCGCAAGCATCGGCTACAACCGCACCTTTACGGCCAACGGGCACGTCCGCACGGCGGTGCTGCCCGTCGGCTATGCCGACGGCTACCGCCGCCACCTGTCCAACAACGCCGACGTGCTCATCCGCGGCCGGCGCTGTCCCGTGCGCGGCAACATCAGCATGGACCAGACCGTTGTGGACGTCAGCGCATTGCCCGAAGTGCATTGCGGCGACACGGCCACGCTGATCGGCAGCGACGGCGACGAGACTGTTTCCGCCGCCGAACTGGCCCGCCGCGCGGGCACCATTTCCTACGACATCCTC
>CAZOMH010000882.1:0-2000 GCA_964580415.1 uncultured Nitrospirales bacterium | reverse complement strand
CTTCGCCAAACTTGTTGTGGAATACCGCCAGGCCCACACGCAGGCCGTGCGCGGCACACTCCCCCTTCAGGCGTTCCCGAAGGGGTTTTGCAAGGTTCGTCATGGCGTCAAAGTCGTATACGCCTTTCTGATGAATCCACTGGAAAATCTGACGCCCTTGAAATGGTTTGAGGCCCAGTGATTCCGATATTTCCCCGGGCATCAGGCCTATAAGACACCGCCGATGTCCGTTCATTGAACCTTCTCCGTTTGATCTTCCGTGTCTTTCAAACCGTCCGCGGCCCCGTCACCCGCGTCATCAAGGACCCCTTTCGGACCGTTGCCGCGCAGGGTGTCAACCCGCTCAAACCCCTTCTTGCGCAAGTCCCGCACGATGCCCTCCACATCAAACAGCTTGGGGTCGGTCACCGGATTCAGCTCAATTTTGCGCATCGTAAACGCCATGCGCGCCTGTTCGCCTGGAAAGACCGATTCAACCTTCTTGGGAAACCGGATGCCGTCCCGTTCGTAATAGTCGCTCTTTGTCGTTATCGCGATTTCCTTTCCGGAATGGTCAAGCAGACGATTCTCCAGCACGACCCACGGCGTGCCTTGGACCACGAGCTGGCGGCGGGGCCTGTTTCCCTTGTTTGTCTCGAGAATCAGCATGGACGCGGTGCGGGTGCTGCCGTCGTAGGAAAGGATGCGCACCTGCTTGGGAGAAAGGGCGCGCCATGTCTCCGGCTCGAACATCTCTCTTGCCATGTCGGCGGAAGACACGGTCTCAAACCGTTCCCCGCTGGGTCTGTAGTAAAACTGGCGCTCTGTGGGGAACTGAATTAAAAAGGCCGGACCGGAGCAGGTTAACTCGACAAAGCGGGTTCCGTACTTTCGGCCAACAACATACAAGTCCAGCGGTTGCCGGTATACAAAGGTGCTTTCGCGGGAAATCTGGGTTGATTCCAGTTCGGGGGACTGCAAGATTGCTGTTCCGGTGGCCCGGAATCCTTTGAGCGCCTGTTCGTTCTTGGAGAGACTTTCCAGAATTTCGGCGGCGCCGGGCGCGCCCGCAGGCAGAGGCTGCTGCTCAAGGCGGTCCCCAAGGCTGGCGCATCCGGTCACAAGTGATGCGATAATGACCGTAACTAATGCTGCAAAACGCAAATGCACAGGCGCAACCTTTCGCCGTTGGGAGAGGAAACCGGGAATATGGAGCGGTGCCAAACTTGATTAATGCCCGGCCATATGCTATAGTTCCCGCGCTTCAGACGTAGTATATCACGTCTTAAAGTATGAACCCAATGTATCGTTTCAGGAGCAAGCCATGTCCAGAGTTTGTCAGTACAGCGGAAAACACCCTTCAACTGGTAATACCGTGGTTCGCCGAGGCAAGGCGAAGCGCGAAGGCGGTATCGGTCAAAACGTTACAGGTATCACCAAACGCCGCTGGAAGCCGAATCTCCAGACCATCCGTGTCATGGACGAAAACGGCTGCGTGCATCGCATCAAGGTGTGCGCCCGCTATATCAAGGCGGGCAAGTTTGTAAAGGCGCCCCGTGGTGCCCGTAACGTCAAGGCCGCTTCCGCCTGACGCATCCCCACACGCCCTTTGACCGTCCCGGTTCGGTAACGCGAACCGGGATGGTTTTTTGTGTCCATTCCTTGTCGCGTTCGCGCGCTTCCTGTTATCATCCCGTCAGATGGTCCAACATGGCCGTTCCCGTCCGGCTTGTCGCACCAGGAGTCACACAGGAATGAGGAAGTTCCACGGCGTCGCAGCAGTTCTCGCGGTCTTTTGCCTGACCGTCGGCTGTACAACGCTGCCCTACCGCAACCCCCCCCTCAAACAGGCCGACGGGACGCATGGATACCGTTTTGCCAACATTGAGAAGGGGGACAACAACTCGGACAGCCTTTATGTGGTTCTAACCTTCTCCGGCGGCGGCACCCGCGCCGCTGCTTTCGCCTATGGGGTGCTGGAGAAGTTGCGAAACACCGAGATTGTCTGGGAGGGCCGGCGG
>CAZOMH010000881.1:0-2004 GCA_964580415.1 uncultured Nitrospirales bacterium | reverse complement strand
GCTCTTGTCCTGGCCTCGCCCGGTCCTCTCAGCATGATGGCTTCGCTTCGGGATTTCTGCAAGGGTCCGTTTATCCTGTTCGCGATCCTGGTCGTGGGATTCTTCCTTACGCGGCGGGTCTCGAAGAAGCAGTACCTGGTCTTGTCGTTGATGGCGGGGTTCGTCGTGGGTGTGGGGTTTGGTTTTCGCCAGGATTCCCTGATTTGTCTTCCGCCGGCGCTCGCCGCGGTCGGTGTGCTTGCCCACGGGAACCATCCGTTCAGGATTCCTGTGCGGGCCGCGGCCTGCCTGTTGCTGATTCTGGGGTTCCTGTTACCCGCCGCGCCCGTCATCAAGAATACCCGGGAAACCGGCGGCAACAACGCCTTCTATCTTGTGCAGGGTTTTTGCCTGAAATCCCTGGGTCTCCTGAGTCTTGATTCGCCCCCGGTCGCCATGCTGAGCAGCGGCACCGACCCGTTGACCCACGCGCCAATCTATCGATATGCCCAATTTCTCGGAGTTCACGACCAGCGTGACGACGGAGACGAACTGCACGAGGCCGTCCTGCGGCTGTTGTCCTGCGCCCTTTCGGTACCGCCCGCCACACACAATGAAGGGTACACCACGGCCCAGAAGGCAACGTTGCTGCCATGGGGCCTTGTTCAGGCGCCGGTGAACGTGTCTCGCGGCGGCGCGGCGCTGCTGTTGTACGCATCGAAATTGAGCAGACCGGTCGTGGACGTCAAGTTCTGGGAAGAGGCAGCCGAACAAGCCGGGCGCCAACTTGTCCGGGCGATGGTGAAGACGGCGCCCGCCGAGGTGGTGGTGCGGTGGTATGCCGCGCCGCCCGCCGTGCTGCAACAGACGCTGGAACCGCGCCGGGCGCTCTATGCCGTCTGTCCCCGCATGCTCCAGGCACTGGAGGATATCGAACGCCCGCTGATAACGCCGCTCGCGCGGTACGGGGTCTGGTTTCTGATCGCGACGGTGGCGGTGCTCTGTTTCTGCAACGTCTGGACCGGGGCCGTGTTCATGGTTCTTGTTCTTTACTTCTGGGGATACCCCAGTCTGAACTTTGCCGCGCGCCACGTGTATCATCTTCATTTCGCGGTCTTCTGGCTGCCGCTGTTCCTGGCGCAGACGTTGTTGCGATTGGCTTCGCGAGACCCGGCCGTCCGGGCAGTCCTTCGGCAATGGCCGATGCGTCTGGCGACCTCGATGCTGCTTGTGGCGGGAACGGGGGCGCTTCTCTTTGCGGTGCTCCATTTCGCCCGAGTCTATCAGGCCGACCAGATACAGCGGTACGCGGCCCGGTGTGAGCGCGCGGTGTTGGAGCCGCTGCCGCTGAACGTGAGCGCGCGGCCGGGGTCGCTGTTTTGCCGGCCGGAACGGCTTCTCTATGCGGGACGCCCCGTAGACTTCCGGCAGGGGTTTCCGGACTCGCTCCAGTATCTCTTCTACAGAAAACCGGACATCACCGCTGAATATCTCATGGTCGAATTCGAAACCACCGGGAAGCCCTGGGCGTATCTGCGCTATGCGACGCCCATCTTTGACGAGAAGCACAGCGGTCCCGAACCGGCAGACCCGGCGTCGACACGGTACCGGTATTTCTTCCCCATCTATCGTTTTCAGGATCACTTTGCCCGGTACTGCGACCTCTGGAAGCCGGATTTCGCGGGGGTGGAGTTGCCCGAAGGCGCAAAGAACATCCGCATGTACTCGATCCGGAACACCGCGGATTTTCCGCTCATGCTGAACCTGTGGGCGCCCATGCCGCCCGCAGGCATACCGAAGGACCTGCCGAGGACGGAACGGGCTACCGTGGGCAGGCCCACGAGAATTCGTTCATCCCTCATCTTTTATCTCCGCGCCTGGATAATAAAATTTCAATATGTCGTCATACGTGTGCCCCAACAGGGCTTGTCCGAGGGTTCCCCATTGACACAATCCCACCCCGTGTCCCCAGCCCCGACCATGAAACTGCGCCGCATCATCAGAAACATTGACGACAAAAAGCGT
>CAZOMH010000880.1:0-2011 GCA_964580415.1 uncultured Nitrospirales bacterium | reverse complement strand
GCCGGCATCTGCTCTTCCTGTGCAACACCGACCGGCGCCGCGGATTCGACCCGGTGACCGTCAGGGTCCGCTGCGCGGGAAAAGTGGTGGAGCACGACCCGGTCACAGGCGCACTGTCCCTGGTTCCCTCGGCCAGAAAAGAGGGCTGGACCGCCTTCACGACAAGTTTGCCCCCCACGGGCAGCCGCCTTTTCATTCTGCACACCGCTCCGGTTAAGGGCATCCCTGCCGCACAAACATGGAAAACCGTCCGCAGGACGCCACTCAAGCAATTGGACTGCGCGCAGTTGAACGAACCCAACGTGCTGGTCCTGGATTTCGCGGAATATCAAATCGGCGGATGCGTTGGATTTTCGCCGGCAATGGAAATTCTCAAAGTGGACCGCAGGGTGCGCGGGTCCATGGGGCTGCCCTGCCGCGGCGGCGAAATGACGCAGCCCTGGGCGCGCAAAATCGGCCCCGAAAGCCCGCGCCAGGTGGTCATGCTCCGCTTCGCCTTCGGGGTGGACAGCCTGCCCGGGGGGCCGGTGGAACTGGCCATGGAAACGCCCGGCCGTTTTGTCACGACCCTGAACGGCCACTTTGTGAATCCCGACAAAGACCACGGCTGGTGGGTGGACCCCTGCCTGCGGCGAATCGCGCTCGACACCAGCCATCTGCGCAAAGGCGAGAACCTGCTCGAATGCGTGACCGATTTCCGGGAAGATGACGACCTCGAAGCGCTGTACCTCCTCGGCGATTTCGGCGTGGAAATACGGAAAGACCGTCCCGTCCTGATCGGCCGCCGCGGCCCCGTCGGAATCGGCGACTGGCGGGACCGGAAGCTTCCCTTCTACGGCGGAGCCGTATCCTATCGGTACCGCATCCAAACCGCCGCCAAGCCCGGAGAGCGCCTGCTGCTCAGTGCCGCCCGCATGAAAGGTGCCGTGGCCAGAATACTCGTCGATGGCGTTGAAGCGGGCATTTCCGCCTGGCCACCCTACGAGGTGGACCTTACCGGACGGTTGAACGGAACCGACCAAGAGCTGACCGTGGAAGTCTTCGGCACCCGCAGAAACACCTTCGGCCCCCTGCACTTCACCGACCCCGACCCGCCCGCCATCGGCCCCACGCATTTCGTCTCGGAAGGCGACAAATGGACCGACCGCTACGTGCTCAAACCGGCAGGCCTCCTGGCGCATCCCACGCTGATACTGCAAACACGGATTTGAGACACTCATGTCGATCAGGACCATCTCTTCCTGAGGCATGCACATTATTTACACTTATTCAGGGAAGCATCCCTGCTTTTCCGGGGATTAAATCATCAGGAATATGTCCCAGTCCCAGTCAGGGTAATCTATTCCTGATCCTGTCGAGATTATCAGGAATGCGTCCCAGCATGGACGCCTCTCTGTGCTGGAGAATAGTGACTGCCGCCCCTGCTCCGGTGTGAACGAAGCTCCCGCAGAAAGCAAGCGCGGCCTGCTTCGGAGGCAAACCGAATCCCATGGACGCATGCGCCTGTTGTTACGCGAAATAGGGGAAGCGGCCCCTGTTTTCGCTCCCTGTTTTCGCTGAGGGGCTTCCTGCAGTTGGAGCGTGGACTGCTGCTCGTGACAGCATGTACGCTCATTTTGCAGACGCCGATCCAGGGGATACTGAGGGTATGTGTTCCTGTATAATTCTGGGGAATTGTTCTTTATGAAGTTCTATGTTGGTGTGTTACCGTGAACTTATGGGAGACCTTGCATGACCATTCGGTGTTACATAAGACATATGCAGGCATCTACTGTTTTGTTCTTGTTCTTATTGATACGTGGAGTAGATGCCGAGGTTATTAATGGGCAGATGAGTAAAGCAGATCAGTCCAGGCAAATAGAGTGTGTGACGAGATTTTGCACAGATATATTGAAAATAGCTGTGAATGAGGTAGAGCCATACCAGGGCGTACAAGATGTAGCCCCAAAGGCGTTTTGGTCGCGGTAGGAATGCGGGTTGCCCCGCACCCCCCGCACAGATCCCGGCGAGC
>CAZOMH010000879.1:0-2020 GCA_964580415.1 uncultured Nitrospirales bacterium | reverse complement strand
TCCCATTCTTCCCATTCTTCCCATACCTCCCATGTCCCCACTTGACCCCCATCGCCCCCGCGTTTACCATAATCCTCATGCCCGGTGCCGCGGTGGCGCGGGTTGGAAAGTGGCGGGGACATCCTGTGAACCGGCATTGGGTCTGGATGGCGCTTGGTCTGGCGTTGGGCATCCGGCTGGCGGCATGGCTGCCGGGGCCGGGCGCGGGGGCGCTGCTGGCGGGCCTGTTTGCCGTCACGGCCGCCGTTTGGATGCTTGCACGTCTTCCCTGGCGCGACCGGGCCGTGCTTCTGCTGCTGTGCATGGCGCTGGGCTGCGCCGAGTGGGCGCTGCGCGCCCCGCCGCGCGACGGGGACTTGCTTTTCTTTCGCGCCGTGGAGCGGCCGAATCAACTGGCCGCGCTGGAGGGGATTGTTTCCGAGACGCCTGTATTCAATCCCGGCATGGATCGCATGCGTTTCGTGCTGGACGTTGCCGCGTTGACCGGGGGTGGGCGGCGCATCCCCTTTTCCGGGCGCTGTTTGGTCTACTGGAACAAGCCTGCGGGACCGCTTTGCGACGGCGAGGCTGTGGAGGTTTCGGGCAAACTGCGGGCCGACATCAGCGCGGTCAATTTTGGGATGACCAGTCTGGAGGATCGTTGCCGCAGCGCGGCAATATTCACGCGGATGGCCGTCAACACCGACAATCTCACGCGGGTCGGTGTTGTCCGCGTTTCATGGCGGTACTGGGTGTCGCGGCTGCGCCAGGCGCAGGCCGACCTGATCCGGTCTGTTGTGCCCGCAGAGGCGCTGCCTTTTGTGCTGGGCGTGTGGCTGGGCGAACGCAGCGAATTCGACGGCACGCTCTACGACCAGTTTGTCGCGTCGGGCACGGTGCATGTGCTGTCGGTGGGGGGCATGCACGTGGGCCTGATTTACATCAGCTTTCCGCTCGTGCTGGGTCTGTTCATTTCCTCGCGGCTGCTTCGTGCCGTGTTTGCCATGCTGGGCGTGGTGGTGTTCTCGCTGGCCGCGGGCGCGCAGCCGCCCACGCTGCGCGCCATGTGGATGGTCGCGGTGGTGCTGGCCTATGAACTTTTTGACCGCGAGCCGGACACGCTCACCGCGCTCGGGCTGTCCGGTTTCTTCATGCTCGCCGTTGACCCGGCCGGGCTGTTTGATCTCGGTTTCATTCTGTCCTACCTGTCCATGGGCTCGCTGCTGCTGTTTCAACACCCCGTGGCGGGCATGCTGTCGCGTCTGCCGCGCGCGGCGCGCGAAGGGCTTGCCGCGACGGTCGGCGCGCAGTTGCTCTCCGGTCCCGTGGCGGCGTGGAGTTTCTACATTCTCCCCGCCGCGGGGCTTGCGGCCAATCTCGTGGTGGTGCCGCTGCTGGGCGTGGTGCTCTACCTGACCTTTGCCACCGTGGTTGTGGGCGCGGTGTGGCCCGCGGCGGCGCTGCTGCCCGGACATGCCCTGTGGCTGGCGGTGAAGCTGACGGAACAGGCCGTGGCGCTGGGCGCTTCGCTGCCCGCCAGCCATTTCATCGTGCCCCGGCCCACCGCACCGGGGCTTGGCCTGTGGTTCGCGGCCATGTTCCTGCTCTACCGCCGGCTGACCGCGTCCGTGCCGGGCACGCGCCGCCAGTGGCTGGCCACAGCGGCGGTGATGCTGCTCGCGGTGCTGTGCTGGCCCCGCTGGAGCCAGCCGCCGCGTATCGACTTTCTCGATGTGGGCCATGCCGACGCGGCCTGTGTGGTCACGCCGTCGGGTGCCGTGGCGCTGATTGACGGCGGCGACCTTCAAGAGGAGTTTGATCAGGGCAAACTCACGGTGGCCCCCTATCTTCGTGCCCATGGAATCAGCCGGGTGGATGCCGTGGTGGCCACCCACCCCGACAGTGACCATTTGGGCGGACTGATATATATTGTCGGGCACTTCCCGGTCGGAAGCGTCTGGCTTGCACCGCCCGGCAAAGAGACGGGGGAATTGGAAGGCCGTCTTCTTGAAGCCTGCCGGCAACGGGGCGTGCCGGTGCA
>CAZOMH010000878.1:0-2026 GCA_964580415.1 uncultured Nitrospirales bacterium | reverse complement strand
TATTCCTGGAAACGAGCATGTCGGCGAACATGGGCATTCCAACGGGCGTCGCGCCGGTTGTGGACGCCGCGGGCAGGCCCGATGGGCTTCAGGTCTTTGCCCCGCATGCCTATGATATCGTGGTGGACACCGCGGACTTGGCCCTGGCCAGTGACGAGCGTCTCGAACTGATTTACCGAAGGCACGCGGAAACCGGCAAGAAAATGAACATGCCCGTGCTGATTGGCGAATGGGGGGCTTTGGGCGGCGGAAGTCCGGAGATTCTCCCCACGGCGCGGTTCAATATTGCGATGATAGAGAAATATCTGATGGGCGAGACCTATTGGGATTACAGCCGCAATTTGGACAAAGGGGCCTGTTTCGAAGTGTTCGCGCGCCCGTTTCCGGCCCGGATTAACGGTCTGTTGACGGCCTATAGGACAGATTTCGGGTCAGGCAAATTCACCTGCATATGGAAAGAAGCTCCCGAAGTGACAGCGCCCTCCAAGATTTATCTTCCAAAGCGCATATTTGCCGGTTCGGATGCGGTGCGGCTCAATCCGCCCGGCAAGGGATTCATGGTGGAGCCCGTTCCGGGCGATGACGGCAATGTGTATGTGGTTGTTGCTCCCACCGGCCAGGCAGTGGAACGCACGCTGACGGCGAATTGAATTACCGCGTATGCAGGCCCGGATGCATCCACCGATTTCAGGCCCTTGGGCTTGGCTTGAGGACAGCGAACATTTGGAGTGAACCCGGAGGCAGTTCCCCGCAGGCACCGTGGGGCGCTGATGGGCTCTGCCCACCACGCTGCGAATTGCGTCACCCGAAAATACGGCGGAATGCCTGGGGGTCGTCAAGGAGCGGCAGGTCGATTTCCGCGAACTGCACGGTTTCCTCGTCGGTGATGGGGGTGGACAGATCGGGCGCGATGTTTGCGTGCGGCGTTGTGCTGGAAACTTGCCCATCCTTGGAAAGGGGTTCCGTGGACAAGCCCTGCATGAATCCACTTAGTTCCTGCGCAAACAGTCCTGCCGCCAGGAAATGACTGATAATCTCGGCCAAATGGCGCTGCCGTTCCTCAAGCGTACCCCCCTCGAGAATATCCCGCTGGATGGGCATTGCCCGACCGCGAAACAGCACAGACCACTGCCCGCAGGACTGGCACGCGACCACGGCCATCACATCGCCGGGCATGTCGGGCACCATCATGGTCGAATGATTACAATGGGGACAATGAACCTTGCTGCTACTCATCACGGACTCCGAATGACCCCTGCAGGCGTCAATGACTAAGTTTACCGCCAGCAGACCGGCGCAATCAACCTCTTTTTCCGCCCGCCCCCAGAAAAATGCAGGCCATGCAAAAGATTCGGATCGGGAATAGGGCCGAAAAAATTGTTGTTCAGATACTTGAAACGGTAAAGAGATTGGTATTGACAAATATAAGAATTTTGCATAAAATATCATTTGCTGGCGAGCACTTATATTTGTATTTGGCATATTCTTTTGGGCATTAGGCGGCTTTGTCCCTCGCGTTTCGGCGCAGAAGTTGTATTGCGGGCAGTACAGGGTGTAGGACAGGAACATTTCACAACAGGAGGCAAGAACATGACCAAAGCAGATTCACGGGTACTATCCATGGGAGCCAGGTTCTTTCTGGGGTGCGTGGCTGTCTTGGCGCTGAGCGCCGGACCGGCATGGGCCATCAATCTTACGATCAACGTCACTCCCGAAGGTACGGGCACAACAACGGGCCAGGGTTCTTATGGGAATATCGCGTTTGCGACGGTGACGGCTGTTCCCACAGCGGGCTGTTCATTCGTGAGCTGGACGGGGGCAGTCAGCAACAGCGCCAACCCGGGCACAGTGCTGATGTTCTTTGCAGACAAATCGATAACGGCCACATTCAAGGACAACACAGCGCCGGTGATCAGCGCGTGTTCGTCAAATCAGACGATTCCGGTGGACGGGTCCTGCCAGGCGTTGGTGCCTGATTTCACGGCCGGTATTACGGCGACGGACAATGTCACGCCGGCGGCGGACC
>CAZOMH010000877.1:0-2029 GCA_964580415.1 uncultured Nitrospirales bacterium | reverse complement strand
GGAAGGTTATCTATGCGGGACTCTCCAATTTTGCCGCCTGGCAGATGATGAAGGCGGTTTCAGTGGCAAGAATGCACAATTTTGCCCCGGTCTCCTGCATTCAGCCAATGTATAATCTGGTCAAGCGCCAGGCGGAGGTGGAGATTCTTCCGATGGCGGCCTGTGAGAAGCTGGCGGTTGTGCCGTACAACGCCATTGGCGCGGGATTGTTGACCGGAAAGTATCTGTTAGGCGGCACGGGCCGGCTGGTGGAGGCGGAAATGTACCGCCAACGGTATGCCGATCAGCGGTACGAGGAGATTACCCGGCGTTTTGTTGCCCATGCGGCGAAGAAGGGCGTTGCCCCGGCCCCGTTGGCCGTGGCGTGGGTGATGAGCCGTCCCGAGGTTGTCTCGACGTTGGTTGGCGCCCGGAACATGGACCAGTTCAGGGAGACACTTCAGTGTCTGGAGATGCGTTTGACCGGCGAAGAGAGGGCCGAGGTTACCGCGTTGTCCATTGAGCCGCCCCATGCCACGGACCGGGAATCAATGGACGCCATGCGGAAGCGGGGGTGGTGAAACAGGGCGGAGCATTCGTGCGGTTTGAACTGGTCCGGTGATTCCACATAATATGGGCTTTGGCGTTGTATATCATCAAGGAATTGTGTGCCATGGGGCTGCTTGACAAACTCAAATTCTGGCAAGGCGGAAAGCAGGACACCAAGGGGGACGACGTCTCCGCGCCCGGCTTCCACGACGATGACCAGTTTGAACTGACCAACGTGGGCGCCTACAAGATTATCGCGCCCATCGGCAAGGGCGGCATGGGAACGGTGTACAAGGCCATTGACCCGGTGCGGGACGTCACCATCGCGATCAAGGTGCTCGCCGAGGAATACGACTTGGACAAGCGTCGGCGCAAGCGCGACTACCTGGGCCGGGAAGTGCTAATTGCGGCGGGCCTGAACCACCCCACCATTGTGAAGATGCACAAAGAAATTGTCGTGCAGGAAGACATTCACGGCAATCTCCGGCGCTGCCTGCTGATGGAGTACATCGACGGGTACAACCTGAAGTACTTTATCGACAACCGGGTGATGAGCCTGAAGGACATGATCGCGATTTGCATCCAGCTCTGCGAGGGGCTGGATTTCCTGCACCAGAACGGTGTGGTACACCGCGATGTCAAGCCCGCCAACTTCCTGTTTTCCAAGGACGGAAAGCAGGTGAAAATCGTGGACTTTGGCCTTTCGAAGTCGAAGTCGAGCTGGCGCACGCGGTGGATGAAGGAAAGCGGCGGCACGCGGCTGTACATGTCGCCCGAACAGATAAAAAAGAAGAGCCTTGATGCGCGGTCGGACATTTTCTCCATGGGGATCACGATGTACGAACTGTTCACGGGGCGTCATCCCTGCGCCGGGGGAACGGGCAGGGACGCGACGCGCAGGATACTCAGTCCGCGTTACGATTGGCCCATACCGTCGTCCATCAACCGCGAGATTCCCGAGCGGCTTGACAAGGTGATACTCAAGGCGTTGAGGCGGGACATCAACAGACGCTACCAGTCCTGCACGGAACTGATACTCGACCTTCGCCGTGTGGGCGAGTCGCAGTCGCGGATATGATTCATGCCAAAGCGGTATTTTGGAAAGTCTAAGAAGCGCGGGTCCGGTGTGCTTGCGGCAGTGCTCGCGCTGGTTGTGCTGCTGGTGCTTGCGGCGGGCGCGGGGTACCTGTTCCGCAACGGGCGTCCCGCAATCCTGACCCCGGGGCCGTCGGGGGTGAATCCGGCGCAGTCCGCGCTGGACGAAGCGCGGGGACTGGTGGCGCAGGGCGATTTTGCCGCAGCCGCGGAAAAGCTCAAACCGCTCCTGAAATCGGGCGACCCGGTGTTCACGCCGCGCGCCATTGTGCTTCAAGCCGATGCGGATGCCGGTGCGGGGAACGCCGACGCGGCCCTGGCGGGCCTGGAACAGGGGATGAAGGATTACCGCACCAGCCCGGAGTTTCCGGCGCTTGCGGTGCGGTATGCGCGCCAGTTGGAGAAA
>CAZOMH010000876.1:0-2030 GCA_964580415.1 uncultured Nitrospirales bacterium | reverse complement strand
GCCTCCTTGATGAAGCCGGGGGTGTCGAAATCCGGCTCGCCGACCGTGAAGTTGCAGACTTGGTGGCCCTGCGAAGCCAGCTTCTTCGCGAGGCTGCCGATGGCCAGCGTGGCGGAAGGCTGGATGGCGAGGATGGCGGCGTTCAGTTTCTTCACGGGTAGTATCTCCGGATCAGCTCCTCGAACTGTCCGTCGTGCTCGACATTCACAATCCCCATCTCGCGCGCGGCGTTCTCCGGCGAATCGGAGGCGTGCGCCGCGTTGACCATGATGTTGGTGCCGAATTCGCGGCGGATGGAGCCAGGCCTGGCTTTGCGCGGATCGGTGGACCCCAGGATGTCGCGGATCTTGCTGACGGCGGAGACGCCTTCGTACACGATCGCCAGGCACTCCTCGCTGCTGGGCGCGACCTTCTCTTCCGCGGTGCAGGCTGACGGGCGGCGGCCGCTCATGAACTCCACGATGTTCTCGAATTCCCGGGCCGCGAAACTCGGCGCCAGCTGCTCGCACAGGGGCCCCAGCGCCGCGGGATCGACGGGAAACCCGAATTCCTGCGACAGCGCGTGCGCGGCACGGTCTTTGCCGAACAGGGGGAACACCCGCTTCAGGCTGTCACGCACGGGCCCGTAAAAGGCTTCGGCCTGCGCGACGGTCATGGCGAACTTTTTCACGCACACGATCCGCAGCCCGGAGCTGGAAAGCAGGTCCATGATGTTGCCCGCGCGCAGCGAGGGCTGGCGGAAATTGTCCGGCTTCAGCAGCACCAGGGTGCGCTGCGTGCCCTCGCCCGCCATCAAGTCGGAGGCGCTGCGCACGACGCCCGCATCCGCGGCCGCGTAGCGGCGCCAGATGCGGAGAGAACTGGCCACGTTTTCCGTCGAGGTGCCGACAATGACCGCCGGCTCGAAGTAGATCATCCGGCCCGTCGTTTCGTCCCGAACGCAGTCGCCATAGGTGTCGCGCACGGAAAGGCCGGTGCCCCAGCGCTGGCGCAAGCTGCCGGTGACCTCGTAAATCTTCCGGATGGCATCTTCGCCCTCGAACAGCAGGCAGATGCAGCGGTGCGGATTCCCGCTGAGCGGATCCGGCGCGTAGGCGTGGCGCACGTAATCCGCCAGCAGGTCGCCCACTTCGGCATCCTGCGGATCCACCGCGTGCAAATTCTCGGCGAATGCCTCCACCAATTCGCGCGAAGGACCATACATGCGCGCACCGACCAGTTTCAGGTCGGTGCGCACCAGGTAGCGCGCCATGATTCCGCCGGTCCGGGATTTCCGGATCGGATACGGGTTGATGAGAACAAATGCCAATTCCTTCGCCATCCCACACCTCGACGATCGGACGAGGGCCCTTTTGCGCCGTCGTTGTGGCACCGGACTATAGAGAAGTGCGCGCGGAGTGTCAAATGACAGACGTGCGGCGCCAGTCAGCCCGCGCTGCGCTTCCGGGTGGCAGGCGCGAAACGGTTGTTTAGGCTGACCGAGGGGTTGAGGTGGGGCACGCCGGCGAACAGCTGGGCCGGGTCGGCCGGCTGGGGCTGGGGGGCTGGCGCCGCGGAGCTGGCAGGGGGCTCATTCACGTCCCTGGGTGTCCTGTTTCATGGCGGCCAGCGAGAATTCCGCCTGGCTGCTGACCTTGTGGATGCGGCCGTCGAGCATCCAGCAGATGCGGTCGGAGCTGCTGAGCATTTTCGGGTCGTGGGTGGAGCAGATGATGGTCACCCCCTCCGCGCGGTTCAGCTCCTTGAGCAGCGTGATGATTTCGGCGCCGGTCTTGGTGTCGAGGTTTCCGGTCGGTTCGTCGGCCAGGACCACGCTGGGGGTGTTGGCGAGGGCGCGGGCCACGGCGACGCGCTGCTGCTGGCCGCCCGAGAGCTCGAACGGCTTGTGGTGCAGGCGGTGCCCGAGGCCGACCCGTTCGAGGATGGCGGTGCCGCGGCGTGCGGCCTCTTCGCGCGGGGTGCCCTGAAAGACCATCGGCAGGGTGACGTTCTGCAGGGCGGTCATCACCTGGATCAGGTTGAAGGTCTGG
>CAZOMH010000875.1:0-2030 GCA_964580415.1 uncultured Nitrospirales bacterium | reverse complement strand
GTTGGCGCCACAGCCATAACCGCCGAAAATCCACGCGTTGCCCGTGCTGTCGAACCAGCTACAGGCAGAAGAGCGTGCACCCGGTTGATTGTCCGCCGCCGCGACCCCCAACGTGCCATAAATTCCGAGTGCGCCCCCCGTCGACGCGCCGCCCACCCAAGTCCATTGCGCGCCGCGCTCATCGGCCCGCGCGGACGACCCGCCCGGAAGCCCGGCACCCGCCACCAGCACCGCCAACACCATCGCAAGCGCCGACGCACCGCTGCTGCAACCCGCGCATTTCGTCATTGCGGCATACTCCTTCGTTGCTTGTCGCCCTGACGCTGTAACGCTGGTGCGGTTGTGCAGTTCAGGCAACCACCATCTGCTTGTCTCCGTTTCGAGTATACATGGGGAATCAGCGGGAATCAATTAAACCCATAAACCCTAATCGCCGGGTAAGAAGGGGGAGGACTGTTTGTACGGAGTTTTTTGGCTATTTCCGTTGCCCGTCTGTGCTGTGCCGATGAGCGGGCAGGGATGATTGTCCTTTGCGGTCAAGACAGAGGCCCTTTGGGGGCTGTTTTTAGCCCCTTTTTTCGTGTGCAGACAGACCGGTGGCGTTGTCTGGAAGAAATTGCGGTGTAAAAGGCCTATGTCAACAGGGGTACGAGCACGTCCCGCCAGGGCCAGAGAAGGGAGATTCGAATCTGTAGCTGCCGTGCATGGTGCACCACCAACGCTGGAACTCCCAGAAGTCTGAACCGCAATGTCTTGAGCGTGTGTCTGGCCCAGGATTCCGGGAGGACGGTCCTCTTCATCGAGGCTATCAGGTTGAAGGCCAGGGTCATGATGCGCAGGTAGACTGCGTTTACGAAGAAGTCCCCCGATGGCAGCGAGGCCAGCCCGAACCCGTGCTTGAGTTCCTTGATGTAGTTCTCGCAATTGCAGCGCTGGCGGTGCCAGCGGACCAGTTCTTCCGTGGCCAAATCGTTGCGGTTGGTGATGATTGCGCCATAGGAGTACATTCCCTCGAACAGATCGCCCTGCTGCCGCTCGCGGCGCACGAACACCATGCGGTAGGGGTGCCTGGAACCGTTGAGCGTGTGCAGCCACTCGCACGCCCACTGGCGCGGGGACCCGTCGTCGTCCGGGGCGTTAAGCGCCACCCAGGGCGTCTCTCCCGCAGCCTCCAGGAGGGCCGACTTCACCGCCTCGTCCAAGTCCGCTGTCACAGCAAACTTGTACCCCTGCCCGTGGCAGTAATCCAGAAGCGCGGCCTGATACCACGCGGAATCGGAGCGCACGTATACCTGTTCCAGGCCATCCGGAAGCTGCTCCACCGCCTGCTTGAGAAAGTCAACGGCATCCGACTGTGGGGCGGCGTTGCCCTGGCGGAACTCGTCGTGGACCACCATGTCCAGTTCCGGACAGAACGCCAGCATGGGAAACCAGCCCCGGTCGCCCTTGTAACTGCGCTGGGCCCGTTGGGCCTTGGACAAAAACAGCGAGGCATCACAATCCAGTGTCGCCTCACGGATCCCCGACGCCTTTGACGCATGGCGCAGTTGGCCGCGCCGCACCGCCGACAAATCTTCCAGACCGGCCGGACCAATCGCCCGAAGAAAGTCATGCGCCGTCGACGGCGCCAGCACAGTGCGGCCCAAAAGCCGACGCAGACCGCCGTCCGCACGCAGTGCCTCCAGATCATCTATGCATTCCCCGCCCGCGCACGGAACCATCATCAGGTCAAACAGCATCGAACTGACCGAACGGCCCCGGCGCCGCTCCTTGACCCAACCAAGGTGACGCTCCGCATCCCAAAACAAGCCCATCGCCTGAGCGTGTTTGGAAAGCGCCACCACACCGGAAAATCCAGTAACCGAATCCCCGCCCTCGACAACCTTTACCCGGATTGAATCTTGCGGTATCATCACTTCACCTCGTTGGTGTTGCCATGGTTTCTTGCTGAATACCAGTTGGACCCGCATCCTGTCGGTGCGGTTCACCAATGAGGCCTTTTTCTTTTTGCACTTACCCGGCGATTAGGG
>CAZOMH010000874.1:0-2036 GCA_964580415.1 uncultured Nitrospirales bacterium | reverse complement strand
CCGCGGGAACGCCGTTAATCTCGGTGACGCCGCCGGACCACGCGGTCCAGTTGCGGCCCTCGTAAAAAATGCTGTAGGTGGGCAGGTGCCGCTTGAGCACGAGCCCGCGGATAATCTTGTCGCTGACCAGAGCGGCGGCGTTGTAGATCATCGCGCCGGAGCGCACGGGCAGACCGATGAACGCCGTGATACCGTCGCATTCTTCGGCCAGTTCGGCCAGCGCTGCCCAACTGTACCGGGTCACATCGGGCCAGAAGACGCGGTCTTCAAGGCTGTAACCGGATATGGCCAGTTCGGGCGTGACCAGCAGGTGAACGCGCTTTTCGCGGGCCGCATGTATAACCGCGCGCAGCCGCTCCGTGTTGCCGGCGAAATCGCCGACCTTCACCGACACGGACGCCACGCCTATTGTGACCAGTCTCATAATTGTTGCCGGCTCCAGATTCGATCCGCCGTCAGGCGAGTTCGGGGTTTGTCATCATTCGGTCTTTCATCGCGCCCAGTTCGTCGGACAGAATCACCCGGTATATTTCCGGGTTGCGCAGGCGCTTAAACTCGTCGGGCAGCGCCGCAATGGCGTCGAGCGCCCGGCGTCGCACCTGCGGCACTGTCTCGCGCGGGGTCAGCCGCACACCGTCCGCAAAGACGGGTTGCAGCAGGGCCTGCGCCCGGACCGCGCCCTCAATTTGCGCGCACCGGTTCGGCTGTTTCCGGGAACGCCCCGTGATGGTTCCCGATTCCGGCCATGCGCTGCCCTCGCTGCAAAGCATGTCGCCCAGCGGCCGGTCGTCGGCATCGAAGTAGCGGACAATCTGTTTTCGGCCCGGGTCGGTGGCTTTTTCCACATTGGACGACAGTTTCATGCGCGGCTGCCAGCCCTGCGGGCCCTGAATGGCCGTAAGCTTGTACACACCGCCGAGGGCGGGCGAATCGTATGCCGTAATCAACTGGGTGCCGACGCCCCATCCGTTGATGCGCGCCCCCTGACGCTTCAGGTCGGCGATAAGGTCCTCGTTCAGGTCGTTGGACGCAATAATCAGCGGGTCTTCCAGACCCGCGTCCACCATCATGCGGTGGGCGATTTTGCTCAGCTTGGCGAGGTCGCCCGAGTCCAGCCGGATGGCGGGGCGCACCTCAACCCCGCGGGCGCGCATTTCCTGAAACACGCGGATCGCGTTCGGCACCCCGCTCTTGATCGTGTCGTAGGTGTCAACCAGCAGGATGCACCGGTCGGGATACTGCCGGGCAAAGGCGCGGAACGCCTCCAGTTCGCCGGGAAAGCTCATCACCCAGCTGTGCGCGTGGGTGCCCGACACCGGAATGCCGTAGGTCTTGCCCGCCAGCACGTTGGAGGTGGACGCGCAGCCGCCGATATAGGCGGCGCGGGAGCCGGTCACCCCGCCGTCGGGACCGTGGGCCCGGCGCAGGCCGAACTCCATCACAGGTTCGTCGTCGGCGGCCAGGCAAATCCGCGTGGCCTTGGCGGCGATGAGTGTCGAGAAGTTCATGAGATTGAGCAGCGCCGTCTCGATCAACTGTGTTTCAAGAATCGACCCTTCCACCTGCACCGCCGGTTCAAAGGGGAAAATGACCGTGCCCTCGGGAACGGCGCGCACGGTACACCGGGGCCGGAACGCGCGCAAATAGTCGAGAAAAGACGCATCGAACACGCCCAGCGAATCGAGATACTCGATGTCGCTGTCCTCGAAACGAAGATGTTCAAGGTAGTCAAGAAAGAGATCGAGTCCCACGCTGGGCGCGAAGCCGCCGTTCGGCGGGAGCGCGCGGAAGAAATAGTCGAAACTGACCCGCTGGTCGGTGCGGCCCTCGTGCCACTGGCCCGCCATCATGGTCAATTCATAAAAATCGGTCAGCAGCGCGAGTCCTTCGCGCCGAAACCAGGAAGAATCAGACTTGTTCATGAAATGTTCACACTGCGCAAAAACTGAACACCCGCCTTGCGCAGTTCCTCCATGGCGGCCTTGCCGGGGTCGGGGGCCACCGCGCGGACCGCATCTTCGACAACGATTACACTG
>CAZOMH010000873.1:0-2038 GCA_964580415.1 uncultured Nitrospirales bacterium | reverse complement strand
CGTAGTACTTCGGCTTGCTCCGGTCAATCGTAGTCTTGAACGTCTTGTTCTGCAGCCAATAGGCCTGCCAACGTGCTTCGATGGCCTTGAAATCGTACTGGCCCGGGGTCGTCTCGGTGGACATAAAAATACACGCCTCCATGCCGTAAAACGTGGAAAAATACCGTCTTGCAAGGCCCCTAGAATACCATATGTTGAACGGGGGCTGCATGTCGGGGTGGCGGGGGAGTTAGCCCCCGTTGGGGACGACGGAACGGCGTCACGGATCCGCGGGTTCCCTCGGTCACCCGTGGCTACTATTGTTGGCCCCCTTTGGGGGCACGGCGGGAATATTGCGGGTTCGCGGGTTCCGTTTCGCTGCACGGTGGCTATTGTCGCTGGTTCCCTTTGGGGAGATACGCATGCCGTGGCCCTGCCGCGTCCCCTTATCCTGCCCATCCTGTCTGCCCATGTTGGATTTCGTCTGCCCCGTACTCTATTCTTCTCCTTCGTACTTTAACCAGAAGGATGCTGATCATGCGCCAACTCCCCGGCACTGTCCTGTCCATGTGCGTGCTTTTGTCCGCGTTTTCCTGTTTCGCCCAGGATCCGGTGGTGGATTTCTCCTATGCCTTTTCCACGCCGCACCGGATGACGGTGGCGCCGCCGGAGAGCGGCGACAAGACACTGCTCGACTGCGAGCCGGGCAGCTTGAGGCTCGGCTGGACCTATGAGAATCTCACCACCTACCCGCTTGCCGCGTTCAAAACGCCGCCCGCCCTGTGGGGCGTGCGCATCACGCCGCAGATCGACGGCAAGGCGCTGGCCAAGAGCGCCTGGACCCGTGTCGAGGGCATTCTGCCCGTACTCGACAACAGCTACACCGATCCGGCCGGTGCCGTTCGGTTGGAAGTGACCGGCGCATCCTCGGGCGCGCTGGTGCGTGTGACGCTGTCCAACACAGGGTCGGCGAAGCATACGTTCCGGCTGGTCTGCGAATCGCAGAACGGCTTCTTCGGCTACAACCCCGGTTATGTCGATGCCGACAAGGACAAGGATGTCCTGCTGGCGGGCTGGGGGGAACGTGCCGACCGGATAACCATTCTGGCCACGGGGGCACCGGCCTATGAAATTATCAACGCCACGACCCTTTCCCCGGCTTGGGAACTTGCGCCTGGCGAGGAGAAGACTGCGTGGCTGGTGCGGCCGTACCGCGCCAATGCCGCCGACCTGCCCGCACTGCGCGCGAAGGATTGGCAGGCCGAGGCCGACCAGGCCAAGGCCGACTGGCGGTCCCTGCTCGGACGCGCCTCGCGCATCATCGTTCCCGATCAGGGCGCAACCGATGCGTTCTACGCCTGCCTCGGCGACTTCTTTATCATGCGCGAGCCTGTGGCCGGCGGTTTCATCATGGGCACGCCCGGCACCGACGGATACCGCGCGCCCAATGCCGGCGAGGCCTCCATCGTTGCCGTTGCGCTTGACCAGTTGGGCCTGCACAAGGAGGCCGAATACGGTTTCACGGGCTGTCTTGGCCTGCAGGGCGATGACGGTGATTGGAACGATCCGACCGGCTGGAGCCACCTGACGTGGGCCGCGGCCGGGTTCAAATCGTGGGCCGTAATGGAGCACTACCGGAACACCGGCGACCGCGCATACCTGGAGACGGTCTACCCGCACATGCTTGCCAGTTCGCGCTGGCAGGAAAAGCAGCGCGCCCGCACCCGCGTCATGGCCGCCGACGGCGGCCGCCCGCTGACGTACGGACTCATGCCGCGCGGCATGGGCGACTGCGGTCTCAAGGACGGCGACGACCTCTACGGCGTGTTCCAGCCGCACAACATGTGGGCCACCTTCGCCGACCGTTCGGCCATGGAAACGGCGGAGATTCTGGGCAAGACGGACGAGGCCGCCGAACTGCGCAAAATCTACGAGACGGCCCACGCGGACCTGACCCAGGCCCTTGCCGCGGGCGCCATCAAGGAGGACGGCTACTCCTGGATTCCCGGCGTGGCAGGCAAAACCTGCGGCAGCCGCTGGGGCGCGCTCAACGCGCTGC
>CAZOMH010000872.1:0-2038 GCA_964580415.1 uncultured Nitrospirales bacterium | reverse complement strand
GGCCCGACCGAGTTCTACACCGAGGGCAGGCGTCACATAGCCCGTTATGCCAACGGCACGAAGATTGTCATCCGCACGGGACTGCGCTTCGGTTCCTGCCCCGTCCGTTTCGAGGGTGAAGAAGGCTGGGTCGAAACGGGTGACTCGGGTTTGATTGACGCCTTTCCCAAATCCCTGCTGCAAGACCGCGGTTTTGAGGGCGGCTATCCGCCCGACAACCATGTGCGCGCGTTCCTCGACTGCGTCAAGACGCGCCAGCAGACCATTTCGAACGCCGAAGTGGCCCACCGCTCCATTTCGGTGTGCCATGTGGCCAACATTTCCAAGCGCCTGGGCCGCCCGGTCATCTGGGACCCCGTCAAAGAGGAATGCCTCGGCGACGACGAGGCCAACCGGCTGCGTTCGCGGGCCTACCGCGAGCCCTGGTATCTGTAGGCCGGACGCAGCGCTTTCGAAAATGTGGGACAGCCGCCCTCGGCTGTCAGCATGCGACGATGAGTAATGACGACAGGCGAGGGCGCCTGTTCCTATATGACGACAGGCGAGGGCGCCTGTCCTACATGAAGCAAGTTCTGGAAAGGTAAACATTCCGTGAAAATAAAGACTGCATTACTTCTTGTGTTCATCCTTCTATCAGTTCTCCTGCTTCCAGCCCTCCACGCTGTCGCCGCGGACGAGGGTGCCGAGGCCAAATGGCTCGCCGTGCTCAACAGCGACGGCGACTGGCAGGCGAAGCAGCAGGCCTGCCGCGAACTGCGCGTCGTCGGCACGGTGCAATGCCTGCCCGAACTGGCCGGACTGCTGACAGACCCGCAACTGTCCGGATACGCCCGCTTCGCGCTGGAGGCCATGCCCTATCCCGAGGTGGATGCGCTGCTGCATGACGCCTTCGGCAAGACCACCGGGCCGCAGCAGACGGGCATCGTGATCACGATGGGTGCCCGGCGCGACGCATCGGCGGTGCCGCTCCTCGCGCCGCTGCTGGAAAACGCCGATGCGGAGCTTGCCCGCGCGGCCGCGGGCGCGCTTGGGCGTATTGCCACGACCGAGTCGGTGGACGCCCTGACGCAGTTCCGTGCCAGGGCGGCGGAGTCCGCGCGTTTCGCGGTGGAAGAAGGCCTGCTCGCCGCCGCGCAACGGTGGTCAAAAGAAAACAAGGGCGACCAGGCCGCCGCCGTTCTCGAAACTCTTGCCGCCCCCGGCGCACCGTCCAACGTGCGCATGGGCGCATTCTATCTTCTCGCCTCGGCGCAGCCCGACAAGGCTCCCGAACGGCTGCTTGCGGCCCTGTCCGGCAACGATGCCGACCTGCGCGACATGGCCGCCCGCGTTGTTTCGGAAACCAGCGGCACGGAACTGACCACCCGTTATGCCGCCGCGCTGCCCACCCTGTCCGCCGAAGGCCAGGCTGCTTTGGTTCGCGCCCTGGCAGGCCGACACGATGCGGCCGCCCGTCCAGCCGTCATCCAGGCGCTCGACAGCCCCGAACAATCCGTCAAGATTGCGGCGCTCAAGGCGCTCGCCGCGCTGGGCAATGCCGGCGATGCGGCAAAACTCGCCGCACTCATGGGCGGTGACGATACGGACGCGGCGGCGGCGGCGCGGGCCACGCTCGCCACCATAGAAGGCGCCGAGGTGGACGCGGCCATAGCCGCCTCCATTACCGCCGCCCCGGCCGCCGTGCAGGCAAAACTGCTCGACCTGTTGCTGGACCGGCGTGCCGAACAGGCTCTTCCCATGGCCGTGCAGCATGCACTCAGTGGCGACGCCCCCGTGCGTGAAGCCGCCCTGCGCACCCTGGCCGTGGTGGGCACCAAGGACAACACCTCCATCCTTATCACCGCCATCGACACCGCCCCCGATGCGGCCGCGCGCAGCGCCGCCGAAAACGCCCTCGGCAGTCTCTGCGCACGCTGCGGCGATGATGCCCTGCCCACCGTGACCAACGCCATGGGCTGCTCGCGCATCGATTCGCGCATGGCCCTGCTGCGCGCCGTTGGACGCGGGCGGATATTGTCCGAGGTCGCCGCCGACAGCG
>CAZOMH010000871.1:0-2043 GCA_964580415.1 uncultured Nitrospirales bacterium | reverse complement strand
CCCGCACCGACTGGCGGCGCACCGTGTCCATCAGCGGGCTGTTGACGGGATTCCCGTCAAGCCGGTACACCACGGCCGTCTTCACATTGTAGGTCGATGCGTACACCCGCGCCGCACGGATCATGGTGTAGAGCGACCGCGCCCCCCGGTCCATGTCCCCCTGCGAGAACATCTGGAGGATCGGTATGGAAATGCCCAAGAGAATGCCCACGATGGCCATCACCACAAGCAGTTCCACCAGGCTGAATCCGCCCGATCTGTATCGGTCTCGCATGATCATGCAGTCACCCAAGCGCTTGCCCGTCCGCCCCGCGCGGCGGGCGCGCCGCACGCCGGCCGGGCGGGGCCGCACAGACCCCGCCCGAACCGCGCGCGGATTCAACTCAGTTCGTGAACCGGGCCCAGGTTGCGTCCTTGTCCCAGTTGTTCACGTCATCGCCGCCGCCAAGGTCCCGTCCGTCCTGCGGGGGACCGTCAAAGTTTGTGTACCACGACATTGCGTCGCCCGCCTGCGTTCCGTATCTGGTGGAATACAACAGCTGTGCGGTGCGCGCATTTTCGCCCAGCGACCAGATATACACCGACTTGCCGGCATCGGCCGGGAACCCAACCTTGTCAGGCCATGTTTCCGCATCCTCGACAATGCCGCTGAACTGCCCGGTGACAAGGTCCCCAAGCGCTCCGCCCTTGAGCGAAAATCCGTCATCCGCCACTTTGCGCTTGGACGTGCCGCTCGTGTCAACACTGAATCTGCGGAAGATGATCGGGCAGCGGTTCCCGGTCGCCGGATCCTTGGCATATTTCCACGGTCCCGGGAATATGTTGTATGACCCGCCCCACGGATCGTTGCCCAAATCCATGTAACTCGTTCCAAGTTTGGAAAGCATGTTGTTGTTTATCACGATTTTCGCGTCACTCACCGTGCCGTTGTCCGTGCGGAGCACATCACGGCCATAGCGGAGAAGGTCGTAGGTCACGCTCGAATACAACTCCATAATCCGCTTGAAATGATCCAAATTCGTAACGGCCGCCGCCCAATCCGCCGGGGCGATCGGGTTTACGACCACACCGTTCACCACCGCGCTGGAACCCTTGATCACGAAGGCCGGCACCGCGCCCGGCCCGAACACCTGGCCGAGATTGCTGCGCCCCGCGTCGGTGACCATCGCCATGATGGCGGTCTCCGCGCCGGTCACCTCCGCCAGCGCCCGCGTCACGCGCGCCCGCGCGATAAACTTGGATGCGTTCGGCACCACGATGGCCGCCAGGATGGCGATAATCGCCATCACCACCAGCAGTTCCACCAGGGTGAATCCCTGTTTTCTTCTCATGACTGCGTCCTCCTTTTGGCCCCGTCTCCGGAGCCTCGTTGTTCCCAAGACACCTGTCTGTACCTGTTTGATTGCCGTCTCCCGCATCACGACCCGCTGATCTGGTCACCGAGCGTGAAGATGGGCAGATAAAGCGATATCACGATAAAGCCGATGATGCCGCCGAGCACGATAATAATGATGGGTTCAAGCAGTGAAAGCATGGCCTCCACCGCCACCTCGACCTCCGCGTCAAAGATGTCGGCCACCTTCATGAGCATGGCGTCGAGACTGCCCGTCTCCTCGCCGACGTCGATCATGTTCACCACCATGGTCGGGAAGGCCTTGCTCTTGTCAAGCGGCGCCGCGATCGTATCGCCCTCCTTGATGCTCTCATGCACCATGTCCACCGCGTTCTGGATCACCTCGTTGCTGATCGTTTCGCGCGTGATCTTGAGCGCCTGAAGAATCGGCACGCCCGACGTGATCAGCGTGCCCAGCGTGCGCGCAAAACGCGCCACCGCAACCTTGATCACAAGGTCGCCGATGAGCGGCAGCTTGAGAATAATCCGGTCGGATATGCTCTTCGTCGTCTTGAACTTGAACAGCACCTTGAACCCGATAATCGTCCAGCAGATGACGCAGACCAGCATCCACCATTTGTAGAACATGAAATCACCGGCCGACATCAGAAACTGCGTCGGCCAGGGAAGCTTGCCGCCGAACTGGTCGA
>CAZOMH010000870.1:0-2055 GCA_964580415.1 uncultured Nitrospirales bacterium | reverse complement strand
TCGGCCGCTCCGGCCGCTCCGGCCGTCAACAGGGTCGCGCACACGCACGCTGCAAGATATCGCGCCATGATTTCTTCTCCATTGTTCAGGGTTTGCTCGGGCATGTGGGACAGCCGCCCCCGGCTGTCGGCATGAGGCCGACACCCAAGGCTCGACAGGCGGGGGCGCCTGTCCCACATTTCTTCGAAGCGCCTATTTTACCTCTTTGACGGTCCAATCCAGTATCCCGCCGGAGAATCCCTCCTGCAGGCGGACCTGGATTCGCAGGGCGGCGGTCTTTACGGGTTTGAACGAAACGTCGTTGGAACAGTCTTTGTTGACCCCGTAGCCTCCGTCCTTTTTCACCTTTCTCCAGTTGTCTCCGTCTTTGAACTGCACCTCCCACTTCGCGGGGACCCGGCATCCGCCGTTGGGGCCGTCGTCGAACCAGTACACACCGCAGCCGGCCACGGTGGTTTCAGCGGGAAAGTCGTACTGGACCCATTCGGTGCCGCCTTTGTGGTCCCACCAGGTGAAGCGGGAAACGGATTCGTCCGCCGAACTTCTCGGCTTCTGGCCGTCCGAAAGGGCCGCAAGCGTGTCGGATGCGTTCATGTGGGAGGCGCTGGCGGTGCTCTTGGACATCAGTGTCGCCGGGGGCGCGGGCTGCGCCGTATCCGCGGTCCGGGCCATCCAGACCGCCATATCGCCGATGCCCCGGTGTGCCCAGGCGTAATAGGGGACCGCCGTAAAAGGCTGCTCCGTGTCGGTGACCGTGTTGTTTTCGTCCCGCTTGAGTGCCCGGGCCGTGCCGGTAATCACCTGGACACCGTTGAGCAGGTTGGCGCGGAATTCGGTGGCCAGTGATGCCTCGTCGGGCAGATACAGGGCGAGCGCCCGCCCGCCGTTGTCGATGCCCTCGGCGCAAAACACCACCGGGCCGCGCTCGAGGGCCACCCGGCCGCGGTCGTCCCCGACCGCTTCATTGGCCAGCGCGCGCCGCACAGGCATGTCGAGAACGAGTTCAACCCTGTCGCCCGCCTTCCATTCGCGGCGGATAACCGCGTAACCCTTGTCGATCTGCACGCCCGCGGGCTTCCCGTTGACGGACAGTTGCGGGGCCTTGGCTTCGGTGCTGCTGTAGCGGTACAAATCGGACGGAACGGGCTTGCCCTGCGCCCATTCCGGGATGCGCAGGCGCAGGTCAAAGGTGCCGGGTTTGTCGGGGGAAACCGTCAGCGCCACGGTGCCCTCCCAGGGATAGCGCGTCTCCTGCGCGACTTTTACCCTGCCGAAGGGGGCGTCGATTTCCGCCTCGCCGTTCATGTACAGGCTCACGTAGACACGGTCCTTTTCGACGGCATAGGCCGCGCCCGGCAGCGACGGGATGAACCGCACATCGTTGGTGGGACAGCAGGAGCAGCCGAACCACGGCTGGCGCAGCCGCGAACCGTGGTTGAACGGATAAATCCCGTCGGCAATGAGCGGGTTCGGGTAGAAGAAGGTGTCGCCCTCCATGGACAGGCCCGCGAGGAACCCGTTGTATATAATCCGCTCAAACACGTCCATATACTTGCCGTCGCCGTGCAGCAGGAACATGCGGTGGTTCCAGAACGCATTGGCGATGGCGGCGCAGGTTTCGCAGTAGGCCGACTGGTTGGGCAGTTCGTAGTTCGCGCCGAAGGCCTCGCCCTCGCGCTTCGCCCCGATGCCGCCGGTGAGGTACATCTTCCTGGAAACCATGTTCTCCCACAACCGGTCGATTGCGCCGATGTACTCGGAACTGCCCGTCAGCGCGGCCACGTCGGCCACGCCGGAGTAGAAGTAGCCCGCGCGCACGGCATGGCCCACCACCTCGTCCTGCTGAAGGACGGGCTTGTGGTCGGAACAGTATTCGCCCCAAAGCTCGCGGTGTGCGCTGTTGCCGTGCTGATCGACAAAGAACTTGGCCAGGTTCAGGTATTTGACGTCGCCTGTGGCGCGGTAGAGCTTGGCCAGCGCCAGCTCGATTTCGGGATGGCCGCAGATGCCGTACTTCTTGCCTTCACCGAAGGTTCGGTCCAGCAGATCGCCGCA
>CAZOMH010000869.1:0-2061 GCA_964580415.1 uncultured Nitrospirales bacterium | reverse complement strand
AAGGCCAGCACGGTAAACCCGCCGGATTCGGCGGCGGTGAGCACGGCGTACAGGCGGATACCGTCGCGTGCGCCGCCGGGACACCCAAACAGGCTGACGACGCGGCCGTGCTCGGCGACCGCGGCGGCCATGCATTCGCGCAACGTATCCAGGGACACGATCGGCACGGCGTCGAGCGCGACAAACTCGCCGTTAAACAAGCGAACACCGGGATCCGGGCTCATGGCGTTCCTTCCACGATGTGCGCCGCGTCGGTGATCATCTGCCAGAGCAGGCCGGGAATCCAGAGGCCCAGCAGCAGCAGCGTGGCGAGCGATCCCGCCACGAGCAAGGTTTCGACGCGGCCGGCGATTTGTTCTTTGGGCGCCGCGACGGGGTTTCCCCAGGCCAAGAGCATGGCGCGTTGCAGCATTCCGATAAAGACGACGGCGAGGCCCAGGAGGAACAGGCCCATGGTCCACCAAGCCTCCTGTTCGGCGGCCGCGCGCAGGGTCAGAAACTCGCTCATGAACACGGCAAATGGGGCAACGCCCATCAGGATGAGCATGCTGCCGAACAAGGCCTTGCCCCAGAGCGGGGTGGTGCGAAACGTTCCGGCCATCCTGGCCATGTCATGGGTGCCGTACATCTGGCCGAGCCGGCCGGCAGCGAAGAACGACAGCGATTTGCACAGGGAATGGTTCAGGGTGTGGAAGAGGGCGGCGACGGTGCCCAATCCGCCGAGCCCAAGCCCGACCGCAATGATCCCGATATGTTCAACACTGCAGTACGCGAGCAACCGTTTAATGTCACCCTGGAACACAATAAACGCGGCCGCGACGAGGATGGATGAGAGCCCGAAGAACAGCAGCAGCCGGAGGCTCCAGCCGGCATGGCCGGAGGCGGCCTCGACGATGGGGACGTATCGCATGATGCAGTAGAGCGCCGCGTTGAGCATGAACCCCGAGAACAGGGCCGAAACGGGGGCCGGGGCCTGGCTGTGCGCGTCGGGCAGCCAACTGTGCATCGGGGCAAGACCGGCTTTGGTGCCATAGCCCACAAGCAGGAACAAGAACGCGACTTTGATCAGGGCGGGGTTGAGCTGGGCGGCGTCCTGGTGCAGGCGTGTCCACAGCAGCACTTGCGACGCGGGCAGGTGCAGACCGTTGGCGGCAGCCCCGGCCAGCAAGGTGCCCATGAACGCAAACGCCACGCCGACGGAACAGATGATGAGGTATTTCCAGGTGGCTTCGACGGACTCGGGAGTCCGGTGAATGCAGATGAGAAATGCGGTGACGAGGGTGGTTCCTTCGATTCCGACCCACATGATCCCGATGTTGTTGGAGAGCAACACGAGCATCATGGCGGCCAGGGCGCCGAACCAGAGCAGGCCGAACCGGAGCGCCTCGGCCGGGGTCAAGCCGGCGCCGTGATGCTCTTCCCGAAAGTAACCGGGCAGATACAGCGAACTCAGCACGAAGACCATCATCATCACGGCAAGGTGATACGAGGAAAGCGCGTCGAGGTACAGCCAGTCCCACGCGGCAAATACCGGTTGTGCGCCGTGCGCCGCCCCGATACATGCGCCGGCCGCCGCCGCGGTCGCAATCACGCCGAGGCGAATCACGGCCATGACGCGCCCAAACGAGCGGCACGCCAGGCAGGCCGCGGCGCCGGCCGGCGGCAACAGGATCAAGACCCAAAGAAGTGTACCCGCCATCGTGACTCAGCCTTTCAACGTGTCCAACTGATCCACGTCCATGTGATCAAATTCGCGGTTGATGTGATAGACGGCGATGCCCATGACAAACACCGCGGCGAATGCGTCCAGCAGGACACCCAGGTCCACGAGCAGCGGGACCTCGTGAAGCATGATAACGCCGAAAACATAGATCCCGTTTTCAAGCACCAGGTAGCCCAGGATCTGATTGATGGCCTTTTTCCGGCTGATGATGATGAACAGGCCGACAAAGATCATGAAGAAGGAGACCGGGGCCGGAAGGGAGGACATGGCCCCGCCGAAAGATGGCAGCCGGGAACAGAGCCAGGCCGAGACTGCCAGGGACAGCAGCCCCACCAGGG
>CAZOMH010000868.1:0-2063 GCA_964580415.1 uncultured Nitrospirales bacterium | reverse complement strand
GGGCCTGCCGGGGACTTGCACCCCATAGATTCGCGCCATGCTTGGCACACCAAACAGAACGCGGCCGCGCTGCCCCGCGCAGCGCGGCCGCTGAAAAAGAACGGCATCCTGCCTCAGTCCTGCCGCCGGATGCTCATTTGCCCTGCGGGGCCTCGACCGTGATTGTCGCGGTGTCGGTCGAGACCAATCCGCCGGTCTTGTCCTCCGTAACCGTCAGTGTGGCGGTGTAATCCCCGGGGGCCGGCGTGGTCTCGTTGAAAGTGAACCGCACAGCCGCAGACGTTTCAGAAGGCGAGAAAAAGCCGGAAACCGCGTTGCCGCCCGAATCGGCCACAGCCCAACTGTAGGTCAATGCGTCGTAGTCCACATCGTAGGACCCGGAGCCGTCCAGCCACGCCTGATACGGGCCGAAATCGTGCGCTGCAACCGCGTCCCCGCCTGCTTCGGCGACGGGGGCGGTGTTCGCATAGGTGACCAGGTAAGTGGTCGGCGCGCTGTTTGTCTTGCCGTCACTGACCACCAGTCTAACGATGTAGTCGCCCAGAACGTCCGGCGTCAGGGTCGGATTCACAATGGCCGGATTCGACACGGCCGTCACCGCACTTCCCGACGGCACAGAGGCCACCGACCATGTGTAGCTGGTGACGGCATCGCCCAGGTCCGGGTCGTAGGAGGTGCTTCCGTCCAACTGCACAGTTTCCGCGACAGCCCGCTTCGTATAGCCAAAGGCCAGGCCGCCGTAGACCGCATTGTCCGGCTGGAGAAGCGTTTCCACACCGCCGCTGCCGGTAATGGCAATCGTGGAAAGCTTGCCGACAGCCTCGACATCCTCGGACAGGTACGCCGTCAACGTGTCGGCATTGACTGTCATCGCGGTGACGAAGCCCCAGTCGTAGGTTGTGGCCGGAAGGGCCGGCGGAAGCGCGGTTACGGCAAAGGTTGTCGGATTGGCCCCCTCAAGAACAGACACGTCGGAGGTGTTTCTGTAGGCGTGGCCCATAAGATTAAGCGTCGGAACATACACGATGGCGTCATACTGCGCGGAATCGGCAATGGCGGCGACATCGGTCAACACACCGGTGGTCTTGTCCACCAGGTAGTAGCCCGGAGTGGCAAAGGCCTTGTCGGCCGGCTGCTCGTAGGCCACCGCCACCAGCGTGCCGTTCGGCATGAAGGCGATGTCGTA
The DNA here is from genome assembly GCA_964580415.1 of uncultured Nitrospirales bacterium. Taxonomy (GTDB): domain Bacteria; phylum Hydrogenedentota; class Hydrogenedentia; order Hydrogenedentales; family CAITNO01; genus CAITNO01. The sequence goes on along the minus strand of CAZOMH010000868.1, from coordinate 877 downwards.
GGGAAGCGGACCGGTGGTCCACTCCGCCACGTACTGCGCGACACCGTTAAGCGGATCAATCATGGCGAGGACCAGATGTGTGTTCTCGTTGGGTTCCATCGCATCGAGAACGGCCCAGAATGTGCCCGTCGTCGGATCAACCGCCAGACCGTAACCGGACCGGAGTGTCCAACCGGTGGTGCCCAGCACTACGGCGACCGATGCGTTGACGCCGCCGGTTGCCGGATCGATCTGGTCGAGCTCAAGGAAATCACCCTGGTACTGCCGGAGCCCGTAGAGCACACTTGAGTCATAGGTGAGGGTGGCCGCCTTCGTCGCGTCCGCGCTAACCGGGTTGGGCGTCGCCGTGATCACCGCCACCGGCGGAGAATTGATCGTGATCGTCACCGTGTCCGCGGCGCTGCTCGCGCCGCTGTCGTCGGTGACAACAAGCGAGAACACATGCGTGCCCGCGCCAAGCGTCACCGTCGGGCCGACAAGGTCGTCCGGATCGGGCGTGCCGGTCCATGTGTACGTGCTGATCGAACCGTCGGGATCGGTGGACCCGCTGCCGTCAAGCGTTACGGCCATAGTGGCGGGACCAGCGTGCTTTGTCGGCGTGTACACGGGCAGATTGAGGTTCTGATCCAACCCGGCATTCGCCGTCGGGGGCTGGTTCACGTATATGGTTACTGTGGAAGGCAGGCTTTCGACGCTGTCACTGTCTTTCACGACCAGGGTAAACACATGCGTGCCCGCACCGAGCGTTACCGTCGGCCCGGCGACGTCGTCCGGATCGGGCGTGCCGGTCCACGTGTACGCGCTGATCGGCCCCTCAAAATCGGTGGACCCGCTGCCGTCAAGGACCACATTCATCTCGGAGGCGCCCACAGGCAGG
>CAZOMH010000867.1:0-2070 GCA_964580415.1 uncultured Nitrospirales bacterium | reverse complement strand
CTTCAGCAGCAGATGGGCCCCGGCGGGCCGGGAGGTCCGGGCGGGCCACCGCGCGGTCCCGGAGGTCCCGGAGGTCCCGGCAAGGATTCCGGAGGCCCCCCCGGTATGAATTCCGAGCGGATCAATGCGATTAAGGGTGCCATGACATCCGAACAAAAGGAGCGCTTTGACAAGCAACTGGAACGGATGAAGAGCATGAGACCGCCCGGACGCGGGGGCCCAGGCGGAGGCGGTCCCGGAGGCGGACCGGACGGTGGGCCCGGCGGGCCGCCGCCCGGCATGTGAGAATTTGTGTCGTGCCCAATACTACGTCGGAGAATGTGACATGAAAAGAAACGGCTTTACGCTGATTGAACTGCTGGTGGTCATCGCCATCATCGGCATTCTGGCATCCATACTGCTGCCGGCCCTGGCCCGGGCGCGCGAGGCGGCAAGGCGCAGTTCGTGCAGCAACAATCTCAAGCAATGGGGGCTGGTTTTCCTCATGTATTCGGGAGAATCGGGTGAACGAAAGTTTCCGCCCCTTGAACTGGAGCTGGGGTGCGGCATGCGTCCCTGTTTTTCGTGGGGACCGCTGGTGCATTCCGTCTACCCGGAGTATCTGACCGACCCGGCGATCATCTTCTGCCCGTCGAACCCGGTGGACCGCCTGGAGAACCATGTAACCGCCGACGGCACGCTGACGCTTGTGAACAAGGTGGACGGCAACCACCGGCAGGGCGTGGAGGCCATCGGGTGCAGTTACACCTATGTGCCGTGGATTCTGGACCGGGTGTCGGACACGGACCCGGTGGATATCGCGCTGCCGCTGCTGGGCAAGGCGGAGCAGCTCGGACTCACGGCGCAGGAAACAGTCGATTTCGCGGAAGTCCCCTCCCAGATACTTGAGGCCGTTTTCGGGCTTATGTCCGCGCACATGCCGTACATGATGACCCGCGACGCAGCGGGGTTCCTGAATGTCACCGATCAGGACATCACGGTGACCGACGGCAACGGCAACGGCGGCGGAAAGACCCTGTACCGCGTGGCGCAGGGGGCGGAGCGTTTTCTCGTGACCGACATCAACAACCCCGGCGGCAACGCCAAGGGACAGAGTGACGTATTCGTGATGTACGACAACGTCTCGCGGGCCAGTTCGCAGTTCAACCATGTGCCGGGCGGGAGCAATGTACTGTTCATGGACGGCCACGTGGAGTTTGTGAAATACCCCGGGCGGCCGCCGTTGAACAAGAAGATGTCGTCGATCATGCGCATGTTTGACCAGAAACCGCCGGGACCGCCGCCGGCATAATGCTCCCGGAGCGGGTGATTCCTGCGGAAGGCATGAATACAAAACGGGCCCTGGTCCGGCCGGCGTCGGACCAGGGCCGGGGCTGAAAAAACCGGCCAACTCCGCCCGCAACATGGGGACAGGCCGGGCTTTCTGCTATTTTTTCTTTACCAGGGTTTCCAGATGGTCGGCGATATGGACAGCGGCGCGTCCGTCGCCGTAGGGGCTGGGCCCGCCCCGCATCGCGTCATGGACCGCGTCATTGTGCAGCAGCTCTTCCACCGCCGCGACAATCCGGGCAGGGTCGGTGCCGACGAGCCGGGCCATGCCGGCCTCGACCGCCTCGGGCCGCTCGGTGACGTCGCGCATGACGAGCAGCGGCACGCCAAGCGAGGGGGCCTCCTCCTGGATGCCGCCCGAATCGGTCAGCGCCAGCCGGGCGCGTTTGAGCAGGTGTATGAACTGGACATAATCGACCGGCTCGATAAGATGCAACCCGGGCAGACCGCGCAGCGGCGCGACCGCGGCGCGCACATTCGGATTGGGATGCACGGGAAACAGAATATCGACGCCGGGATTGCGCTGGGCGATTTCCTGAAGCGCGGCGGTGATTCCGTTCATGGCGCCGCCAAAACTTTCGCGGCGGTGCGCGGTGACCAGGATCATGGGCCGCTCCGCGCCCATCGATTCCAGCACAGGGTCTTCGAAACGGTGTTCCTTCGAGGCGATGTACCGCAGCGCGTCCACCACGGTGTTGCCCGTCACGAGGATACGCAGTGGCGAAATGCGTTCGAAGAGTA
>CAZOMH010000866.1:0-2070 GCA_964580415.1 uncultured Nitrospirales bacterium | reverse complement strand
CCGTGGGAATTGTGCTGCTCCACGGCACGGGGAAACAGATCGCGGACATAGGGATAGTCGGTGATCGGCAGGGCGTCAAGACCGTAAACGGCCGCAACAACCGTGGTCCTGTGCGTGTCCCGTCCGGAAGACTGCCGCCGCATGTCATCCCTGAGGTTCGCGTGACGGCGTCTCAGCGAGCGCAGTTCCATGTCTCCCAGGACCGTCCTTTGGCGAAAGAACCGAACGGCCAGCACCACCACAAAAGCCGCGGCCAGCACCACCAGAAATCCAACATTGTGCCGGCCGCGCGAATAGGCGACCATCAGTTTGATCGCGGCCACACCGCCAAGCACGGCAAGGCCGGCCACAAACGGAACCAGCCGCCGCGCCAGCACATCATTGCAGACAACAAGACCCGCCTCTTCCAGCGGACAACGAAACTCGGCGCAAAGGCCCCTGAACCGCTTGCTCGCCGCAGGGGCAAGAAGGCCCGCCGGCGGCTGGGATATTGCATGCGCGTCAAGCACGGCGCGCTCGATGGGCCGGCGGACCATGTCACGCGCGTCTTTGTTCACGGCAACGACCTCGGCCCCGCGGGTCTGCCTCAACAGTCCCCGGTCCACCAGGGATACAATGACCACCCGCAGCACCTCGGTCACCCCGCCGCGCAAATACGCAATTTGATACGGGTCGCGCAGTTCCGCGCCCCTCCCCGATTTCTCCACAAATCTCATCCATGCGTGCGCGCCAACCAGTGTCACCACGCCAAGGACGGCATAGAACACCAGAAACTGCGGACCGGGAAAATCAAACGGGTTGTACATGCCGTATCACCCTCCCGCAAGACGTTCGACCATGCCGTACATTTTCGACACGAGTCCCATCAGTCCAAAAACCGCATCCCCCGCTGAACCCGGAGGCAGCAGACCGTCGGCCCGGGCATCCGTAATCTGCGCCAGAACGGCATCCAACTCGGGCATTTTCAATTCCGCGACAACCCGTTCCAGCGCCGCCTTGGGGTTCTCCGCGCTCCAACCCTCGAGTCGGCACAGCGCGGCCGCGCAGGCGCGCAGCGGCCCGGCTGCTTCGGCTGTCACGCCAGCCAGCTGCTCTTCGCGCAGTCCGACGGACGCATATCTTTCACGCAGGCGCAGGTGCAAATTGAGGAGGGTCTGCCGTATCTGGGCCAGCACGCGCGCGCGCGGCATTTCGTGTCCGGCAAACGGGTTTTCCCCAAAGAGAACCCGGTGCCGTGCCCGTATATCGTCGAATTTTACGGAGAATGATTCGCCCGCCGCATCGATCTCCGACTCGAGAACGAACATCACGCCAAGCCGGATTGCCACCCTGGCGGAACGAAGGGGCTCCCGAATCCCGTCGGCCTGCGCGCGGGTGAACGCGCGGAGCACCAGCAGCAGGTTTACGTCCGAGGTATGCCGCAGTCTGCCCTCCGCCGCGGAGCCGTACAAAATCACCGAAAGCAGATCACCGCCCCACGCCTTCTTGGCAGCCTCCATGAAGCGTGTCAATTCAGCGGCCGTCTCCGGCGGCAAATCCTTCAGTTGCTCCATTGCCAATCCCTTTCCGTCATCCGTCACAGTCACAGTCACCGTCGCCCGCGCAGCCATGCTCCGCGCGCGCAGTACCCGAAGACCCGTCGCCCGCATTGAGCCAACATCCCGGGTCACGCACAAAACAATTGCCATGCACCGCGGCCGAAAGGCAGCGTAACCCTCCGGCACAGGTCTTCGCATAGTAGCACCGCCCGCAGCCCTCTGGATCGCCTCCGAAGGAGCGCAGCCGTTCAAATACCGGACTCTTCCAATATACATCACCCAGCGCCTGCGATAGAAGACTGCCCGCCACGTCCGGCATGCGGCGGCAGGGGCACACGTCGCCGTTGGCCATAACCGTCACCAGTCCCGTGCCTGCCGCACACCGGTACGGAGTGCCGCCACCCGCCGCAAACTGCAATGCGCGATGCATGGCGATCTCCGTTCGCCGGCCGCGCCAACCGCCGCCTGAAGCTTCGCGCCCCAGCAGTTCCACGAATTCACGGGTTTGAAGGCGGTCCATGACGGCATTTTG
>CAZOMH010000865.1:0-2073 GCA_964580415.1 uncultured Nitrospirales bacterium | reverse complement strand
GCCGGGGGCAAAGAGGAGCCCGCTGAAGCGGGCTGATAGGATGCCTCGCTGACTTTTGTCCCCCGTGTCCTCCAGGGGGGATCCAGGACTTCTGTCCTCCCTTTCCTCAAGGACACGGGGGACAAAAGTCGGCTGCAAGATGCATTTCCTCAAGACCTGACCATGCACCTGTCCCAAGTCCCCCATCGAGGGGAGTGGCCCGCAGTGCCGGGGGGTGTATGTCCCCCACGCATCAGAATCTTCGCGTCTTGCGAAGATTCTGAGACAAAGCAGTACGGAAGAAGGCAGAAGACAAATTAACATGGATGAACAGGATGAATTACCCGTCAACTTCTTGTTTTCTTGCGCAAAAGTTCACGCCGTCTCCCGGGCCTTACAGCACGGAATGGTCAGTGTAGCGCTTTCAGCGCTTTGCATTGGGTAGTTCGCGTACCCGGCCCTCACGGGCCGGGCTGATAAATGCCGCGCTTTCAGCGCTCCGAACGATGAACAGGACCGGTCCACTTGCCCTGTCTCCTGTCTCCTGACTCCTTTGGTTGCGGCCACTGGCCGCACCATGACCTCTGTGGTTCAACCGTTCTTCAGGCCGACATTGAACCCACTCCTTGTGCCTGCTATATTCGGCGGGCAGCGGGGGAGAAGAACAGGAGTTCGCCTTGTCCGAGGTGTTCATAGACGCCGATGCGTGCCCGGTGAAGAAAGAGGTTTACAAGGTGGCGGAACGCCACCATGTGAACGTCAAGGTCGTCGCCAACGCACCGATGTCCGTGCCCGGCGTTCCCTGGATCGAACTGGTCGTGGTCGGTGATGGATTTGACGCAGCCGATGACTGGATCGTCGAACATGTGGGCCCGCGCGACATCGTCGTGTCCGACGATATCCCCCTGGCCTCGCGCTGCCTGAAGAACGGCGCCCGCGCGGTAAACGCGCGGGGCCGTGAATTCACCCAAGCCGCCATTGGCGACGCACTGGCGACCCGTGAAGTGATGTCGCAACTCCGCGAGCACGGCCTTGTCAGCGGAGGCCCCGCACCGTTCGGACAGAAAGACCGTTCACGCTTCCTTGACCGCTTCGACACGATCCTGCGCGCCGCGCTGCGGCAGGGCTGATCCTCCCAATGCCAACCATGGGCCAAGACTAGGAATGTATGTTTTCGTTCTTGCGGTTCTTTTGACGTCTGCGCAGGAAACGGTAAAGCCAGAAGAGCAGCCCGGCCAGGCAGGCCCCCGCGAGCAGGTGCATCTCATAGCTCTTGATGTCTTTGACCACCGCTATCAGCACCTCGCCGAACACATAGCCGCCCATGCCAAAGGAGACGGCCCAGATCGCCGCACCCACGGCGTTCAGCGACAAAAACATCCAAGTGGGGGTATGGCTCATCCCAACGGCAATGGACGTGAAGTTCCGCACGGCATACATGTATCTGAACGTCAGAACAAGCCAGACGCTGTGCCGGTCCATCAGCAGGAGAATCCGGTCGATATGCGTCCGCCATCGTGGAACCCGCTGCAAGAGCCACTCTCCCCGCATGCGCCCGACAAAAAAATTGAAAGAATCTCCCAGCATTGTCCCGGCAAACGCCGTAATGATCGCGAGCCGGATGTCGATAAACCCCTCAAACGCGGCGATCCCCGCAATGATGAGAATCGTTTCACCTTCGAGAAAAGTCCCCACAAACAACGCGGGATAGCCATAATTCGTCACGATATATTCGAGCACCAAAGCTTCCTTCCGATACGCGCCACCGTACCCGCCTTCAACGCCCCAAAAAGCCGCATTCACACGGCCTTCCCGGTTTCTGAAGAGCATGAACAAAGGCCGTTTGCGGTTCGGGACCGTACCAACAACGTGGTACTCCGCCGGCAATCCGCTTGGGTCAGGAGGGCAGTTCTTGCGCTTTCCGGCCAACATGAAGAAAGAAATGCCGGGCTGTCGGCTGCCGTGGCGCAACAGACACTATACCGTAACGGAGTTCGCATGCCCGGGTCAAACGGAGGTTGACAAACGCGCAAAACCACCCCGTGCAGCGTCACCAACACTGCCATACGCGCAAAGAAGCCAAAAGGAAAGAAG
>CAZOMH010000864.1:0-2073 GCA_964580415.1 uncultured Nitrospirales bacterium | reverse complement strand
GATGAGCCTCTTTATCGGCCAGCCGGACTTCTTCTGGACAAAAGGCTTCCCGCCCGCGCTGTCCGGCGCGTCCGTTGACATCTCGTGGGGGTACTCGCAGCTTGATTCGCCGGAACAGGTAACGGTGAATCTCAACCTTATTGACGGCACATCCACGAGTGTCATAGCCTCGTCCCTTTCGGTGACCTCGGCGGCATACACGTGGGACGCGGGAACACTGGCCAATGGAAAACACCACATCGAGGCCGTGTTCAGCCGGGGCGGCGCTGAACTGAAACGGCTGGGCGCCGACGTCCTCGTGAATAAGGACGTGCGGATCATTGACACGGGTATCCTGGGCGCAGACGCCCTGTGGACTGCGGACAAGGTTTATGTGGTCACCGGGCTGCTCACCATCCCGTCAGGCCGGACATTGACGCTCGCCCCCGGCACGATCGTGAAATTCACGGCCGGTGCCGGCATCATGGTCGAGGCCGGCGCCGTCTTCGAGGCGCTCGGCACGGCGGGCCAAGGCATCATTCTCACGGCGCTCGAGGACGATTCGGCGGGCGGGGACACGAATCTGGACGGTGCGGCGACAATGCCGCATTACAATACCTGGGCGGGTTTGATGGGACCCGGAACCATCCGTCTCAACGCATACACAGAACTTAGATATCTTGGCAACAACAGCCATTCCGGCAACATTGACAAGAACACCACATGGTGGGGGTTCAGCGGGGTTCAGACGGTTACCGGTGACGTGCAGGTGCTGTCCGGCGCCACATTGACGATCATGCCGGGAACCATTGTCAAGTTCCACCCCGGCGCCTCATTGACTGTGGCTTCCGGTGCCATACTCCTCGCTGTGGGCAATAATGCGCAGCCCATCACCTTCACCTCGATAAAGGACGACGCACACGGCGGCGACTCCAATGGCGACGGCAACGCCACGTTGCCGGGCAATGGAGACTGGCTGGGCGTTTACGTGGCCGGCGGAGCAACGCTGTCACATGCGCTCCTGTCCTACATGCAGGGGGTCACGTCCGGTTCATTCAACACCTGGGCGGGCTTTGTGGTGGACGGGGGCGACGCCGTGCTCACGTCCTGCGATTTGAGGCACGGCACACAGGACGGGGTCGCCATCGGATTCGGCGGAGGTTCGCTGCGGCTGGTGAACAGCACCATTTCCGATTTCGTGCGCGGAGCGTGGATTCGTACGGGACAGGCCTCCTTCGTCAACTGCGTGGTGGATGACTGCACCACCGCGATACACAACCACGGCGGCGCCACCACCGTCGCCAACTCCTCATTGACCGGCTACGTGGATCGGGGCCTCTGGCATGATCTCGGCGGCTCGATTGCGGTGAGCTACAGCAACGTATTCTCCGCCTCGGGCAGCCGCTATGACGGCCTCACGGACCAGACGGGCGTCAACGGAAACATCTCAGCAAATCCCCTCTATTACGGTGCGGCAAACGGCGACTACCGGCCGCGGGCCGGAAGTCCGCTCATTGACGCGGCGGACGGCACCATCGCGCCGGAAACCGACTATGCCGGCGCGCCGCGCTATGACGATCCCCATATCCCGAACACGGGCAAGCCCACGGCCTCGGGGGCATACGCCGACATCGGCGCGTTCGAGGCGGCCGAAAACGCGCCATCGGACGTGGACCTGGCCGTGCGCTGGGTGAACGGACCGGCCGCGGCGCGCGTGGGGGACAGCATCACCATCGAGTATGAGGTGATTAACCTGGGTGTCAAGACTGCGGCGGCCCCGTGGCGCGATTCCATCTTCCTCCAGTCGGCCGATGCCGGCGGCATGAAGGCGGATTTGGGCGAACTGGTAGTCTCGCAGGATCTCGCGCCGGGCGCATCGACAGTGCTTCGCGGCACATTCCCACTCTCCGGAACTGTGCCCGGCAATTGGCTTCCGGGGGTGTTTGTCAATGAGCACGAAGACGTTTTCGAGGGAATCTACACGGCCAACAACCGGCTGATCGCAACCACCGCCATGGCGGTGAGCGTCATCGAACTCTCCACGGACGCCGAGGTGCAGGGTTCCCTCGGACCCAATGAGCAGGCGCTTTACAT
>CAZOMH010000863.1:0-2077 GCA_964580415.1 uncultured Nitrospirales bacterium | reverse complement strand
TGCAGCGACTTCAGTATAGGATAATGACCGGGGCAAACGGCAGTTTGCCCGACAGGCGCACTGCATGAGAAGAACCCCGCCAATTTGCGCCAAGGACTGCGGCATGCGAACGAGACGTTTTGCGCTGATGTGCGCGGCCATGGCTGTCTGCTGCCTGGCAGGCTGCCCCCAGACGCCGCAGGTGTTTCCGCACGAGACTGCCTTTGGCGGAGGCCTGTATCTTTACCGCACGCTGAACGATTTTGACCGGATGGACACCATTGTGGAACGGGCCGCCGAAGCAGGCATTCGTTGGACCCGGGAAGAATTCCACTGGGAATGGATTGAACCGGAACAGGGTGTGCAGGATGCGGACACGCTGGCCAAGTACGACCATGCGGTCCAGTCGCTGCGGGACCATGACATCTCCATTTTGGGCCTGCTGGCCTATGACGCGCCCTGGTCGGCGGGGGAGAATGCCCCACAGCGCGGGGACTATGCGCGGTTTGCCGCTTCGATGGTGAACCGGTACCATGACTCGGTCCATTACTGGGAAATCTGGAATGAACCCAATCTGGACCATTTCTGGAAGCCGACGGCCGACCCGGCGGCCTACACCGAACTGCTGCGGGTGGCCTATGCCGCCATCAAACAGGCGGACCCCACGGCGAAGGTGGTGGGTTGCGCCACTTCCGGCGTGAAGATCGAGTTCATCCGCGCCGTGCTGGAGGCGGGAGGTGGCGCCTACATGGATGTGCTGTCCATCCATCCCTACTCGGGACACGAATCCACCGATGCGGCCGGTGAGCGGCAGGACATCCGCCAGTTGCGCGCGATGCTGGCGGCCTACGGCCTGAACCTGCCGATCTGGGTGTCCGAAGTGGGCTTCCAGACTTCGACCACAAACGAAAACGGCGTTACCGAGGAAACGCAGGGCGGCCTGCTGGCGCGGACCTACCTGACGCTGTTTGCGGAAGGGGTGGACGTGGTCATCAACTATGACTTCGTGGATGACGGCATCGATCCGACCTACGGGGAGCAGAATTTCGGCGTGCTCCATCATGACCTGTCGCTGAAACCCGCCTGGCAGGCGCTTGCCACCACGGCGAACACGCTCGCCGGGGCGCGGTTCATTCGGTCCGTTGACCTGGGGGTATTTGTTGAGGCGTTCGAGTTTTCCCTGCCCGACGGCAACCGCGTGTGGGCCGTCTGGACCCGCAAACCCGAGGGCCCCCTCGGGCTGGGCCTGCTCGACGTGCCGGAAGTAAGCCTGCCCGTGTCAGGCACCATCGAACAGATAACCGACCTCTACGGCCATGCCCTGCCGTTGCCCCCCGCGGGCTCCACACACGTCCAGCCTGCGCGAGACCCGGTGTTCGTTACGGTAACGCCTTGACCTTGCTCTTCCTCCCATATCTCCCATTCTTCCCATAACTCGCATCACTCCTTCGGCCTTCCCACCTTCATCATCACCGCGCCGTGGCGGGGCACCTCGGCGGTGTAGGCGTTTTCCATCATGCCCAGGTCTTTGCGCTGCCAGAGGTCGCGCACGGGCTGGGCGCCGGACAGGCCGAGGTTGCTCCATTGGGCGGTGACGGTGGCGTTCTTGCGGCTGCGGTTGAACAGGCCCACGGCCAGGGTGCCGTCGGAAAGTTCGCGCGCCCAGACTTCCAGTTGTCCGTCCTTGGCATAGCGGCGGCCCGCCTTGCCCAAGGGGTCTTGGTCCACTTCGAGCACTTCGTCATTCATGAGCAGGTCGCGGGTGAACGGGTCCAGTTGGGTCAGATCACAACTGAGGATGAGCGGCGCGGCGAGGATGCTCCAGAGGGTCATCTGCGTGATTTGCTCGTTGGGCCGCAGGTTCGACGGACGCGGCTTGGACGACATGCCCAGCAGTCCCGCCTGGATCATGTCGGCATCGTTCCAGTGGCCCGGGCCGGCGTATTGGCCCAAACCGTCCTGACCGAAACCGATCTGCGTCATGACGCCCCAGACATCGCCGCCGTCGCCCGTGGTGCGCCATAGGTTGCCGCCCACCTCGGGGCCCCATTTCCACACATCGCCCATGCCGTACTGGCACAGGCTGTAGACGATGTCG
>CAZOMH010000862.1:0-2079 GCA_964580415.1 uncultured Nitrospirales bacterium | reverse complement strand
GATCTGCGCGATGGCGCGGGAAACGGGGAACAATTGACCGCCGCGCTTTCCCTGCAGAACGGACAGGCGCCGCCGGGAGCGCAAAACGCCGCCCAGGCAGAGCTAAGCGCCGCGCGCAGCCAGGACAACAGTCAGATTATTGTGCATGCGAAGCATGGCGGCGACGACCGTGTGGTGCTGCCCTACGAAGCGCTGTTTTCCGATGTACTCTGTTCTGCGGGCCGCTTCCAGCGCATGCTCGGAGAGCACAGCGCGTGGAGCATTCAGCCCTACTTCGCAAACGGCAAAATGCGCACGGGCATGCTGTTGCGTGTACACAGGGACACATCACCCAAAGACACGCTTGCCGCCGCGTTCCCCTGTCCCAAAGGCGACTATGCGGTGTACATCGAATACACCGTCAAGGGCCGGAGCTATGTGATCCCGACGGCGGCACTTCGGGTCTCGGTGGATGGGCACCCGTTTGAGACTCCCTGTTCAACTCCGGAACAGGCGGGCGGCTGGACCTGGCGGTACTTGGGCAATGTGAACCGCGAACAGGACAAGAACTGTGTGATTGGACTGGGCGCCCATGATCCGGAAAACCGCCCCGAAGCCTACGCCGTTGTGGGCAGAATCGCCCTCGTGCGAATAACCGAACCGGGAGGAACACCCCCGGAGGTCCCCGCGCAAAAACAGGGGACCATCATGCTGGAACCGCATGGCGGGGCGTCCATAACAGTCCCGTTTCCAACGGGAGCCCGGTGTGCCAATATACTGGTTCAAAGCCACGTCGATGTCGCCGAATTACTGTTAAGGCACTGACAAAACGCATCGGAAAACGCATCGCCGCGTTCCCGGCGCTTGGTCCCAATCCGCCCGGCCCTCCCCCGTAGACATTTGCAGGCAAACAGGTTCAGCCGGTCAGATTTCTTTTGACAGACCATGCCGGTTGGGATAGGATATAGCACGATTTCCGGCATGGACTGGCTTATCAAGAAAGATTCACCCTGGAAAGCAACGCAAACCGGATCAGAAGGTTGGGCATGGTACCTTTGGGCAGTAACAGGACCGGCTTGACACGCCGGAGGAACACTCCGGCGGGGTTCACGTTGCTCGAATTGCTGGTGGCACTGACCGTGGCCGGTGTGGCAATTGCGGTGTTCTTGGGAATGTTCACCGCCTGCATCGGCATCTCCCGGACAAACCAGAACCTATCCGTGGCCGCTGAACTGGCCGAAACCCAGCTTGCCGCCATCCTGCGAACACCGCAGGATTTCGTTTGGGACAATTCCAGGGGGACGACACGCTTTCCTGTGACCATGCCTGAAAAGGAGCCCGCGGGGGGATATCCGGTGCAGCCGCCCGCGGTCACGCTAATCACGAGGGAGGCCCAGCGGAAACTTGCCGGGCGCTACGGACAGTTCCGCTGGTCCGCGTTTGCCCAGTTGACCGCGCCCGACGCGGACGCCTATGAAGTAACCGTGGTCATCCGCTGGGATGACGCAAAACGCCCGCAAACGCTCACACTAAGTTCGGCGGTTGCGCGTGCTCGGGTGGACGGACGGGAGGTACCGGCCTCTGCCGCTTCCGCGGGAGGTCCCCCCGCATGAACCGGCGCCGCGGCTTCACCCTTTTCGAACTGATGGTCTCATTGGCCATTCTGTCCGTCGTGTCAACACTGGCCGTGACCGCTTTTGTTAATGCCAACAACTACTGGAACGATCTGCGCTCGGCGGCTCAATTGGACCAGAACGCCACTGTTGCACTGGACAGCCTGCGCGGCGATTTTGGAGATATCCTGCCCTCGCGCCTTTCGCACACGGCGCTGCGCGGAAACACGGGTACGGTCATGGACGACAGTCATTCCTGGCGGACCACCTTCGAGGATGATCGCGTCGAAATGTCGGTGGAACAGTACAATACGGCGCTGAAACGGCGTGAAACAGCCCTGATCGCCTATTATATCGACCGGCACCAGGGCGCGCCCCGGCTGGTGCGCGCCGCAAAGGGCAACGGGAGCGCCGAGACCGTGGTTGCCCCAAATGTTGCGGGGCTTCGTTTTGCATGGTTCGACGGGAAGCAATGGCTGGACGCCTG
>CAZOMH010000861.1:0-2080 GCA_964580415.1 uncultured Nitrospirales bacterium | reverse complement strand
TGCCCCACGCCGGGGTGCCGGGAAAGACTGAGGCTACGGCGGAAGTTTTCCCCGCCCAGGAAGAACTGGGCACGATCTCCGGCCGGGTCTACAACGTGGCCACGGGCCGGGGCATCCCCTTCACCACGGTCACGGCCCGGGGAGCGTCCGGTGTGATTGACGTGAACACCTCCCTCGACGGTGGCTATGAAATCAACGGCCTGGTGCCGGGCGGGTATGTTCTGTCCGCGTCGGCACCCTTTGGCTTTGTGAACCCGGAATACTGCAATGAGAAGACGGCAACGCTAATGCGGGGCGGGCGGCTGGACCATATGGACCTTGAGCGCACGATGGGCGTGTCCATATCCGGTTTCGTGCGGGACGCGTCGGGCCGCCCCGTGCCCGGAGCCCGCATCATGGCGCTGCAAACGAGAGGGGCTTGGTCGGAGGAACTTTCGGAGAAAGACGGTTCATTCATACTCCCGAACCTGTACCCCAACCAGGACAAGTTGCGCATAAGCGCAAAGTCTGACAGCATGCCCGCCCTGGCCGAGAAGTCCTATTCCCTGGGCGCGGAGGACATGAGGGGGGTGGAAATCGTGCTCGAACCGGGGGCCCGCATTTCCGGCCGGTTGGTGAATGGCGCGGGGCACCCGGTGGTGGGCATGCAAATGATGGCCAGTTCAAGGAATCCGCAGGATGCGGGCAGTACGATGCCCACCACCAACGAGAACGGTGAGTTTGAATTCCGTCCCCTTTCGGGCGGCACCTACGAGATATGCGCGTGGCCGCCCTGCACTATCATGACTGTAAACCACGTTCTCGACCGGGTAGAGTTGGACCCCGGCGAGGATGTTGCGGGGTTGGAGTTGGTATACGACACCACCGTTGGGATGCGGGTGGCGGGCCGGGTGACGGATCCGTCGGGAGAACCGCTCGGCTGGAAGGATGTTGCGTGCATCGGGCCTGTCTTGTCAACCACCAGAACCAACGAGGACGGCCGCTTCGAAAACACGCGGTTGCCTGCGGGGTACTACACGCTTATCGTGAACAACAAGACGATCAAGAAGTGCTTCATCCCGGACGGCAAGGACCTGGAGATCGTTCTGGACAGCCCGGTCAAAGTGCAATGCCATATCGTGGACAGGGTTACCGGGGAACCCGTTTCCCGGTTTCAGGCTGGCACCTCTTACAGGGTTACTTCCGCCCCCACACCAACGAGCCCGCACGTAAACATGTCCCATGTGTACGATGTCGACGGGCGGTACTGGATGGGTCTCGAGCCGGGCGACTACCGAATGCGCGTGTGCGCGGCCGGATACCGCGCGGCGCTCAAGGACATCACGGTGGCGGCGGAGGCGGCACCGGAGGTGGAGATAGCCCTTGAACCCGCGTCGGCACTGGAAGTCCGGGTTCTAAACGAACGGGGCGCTCCCGTGGTCGGCGCCGCAATCCACCTTTTCTCACCGGAAGAGACCCGGAATGCCATAAAATGGGGGAACCACTTCAGTTACGGCAGCGAGCCCTTGGGAAAAACCGGCGGGGACGGCATCTTCCGCACGGACATGCTTACTCCGGATAATGGCATGGTTTATGTCAGCCATCCGGATTATGCGCCGTCCTCCGCGCCCCTGCGTCTGGGAACGCCCGTAACGGTAAGGCTTGAGACGGGCGGGGTGGTTCAGGGAACCGTGGAGGTGGCGGGGGAAAAGTGTCCGGAATCACTCGGAGTGGTCTTGTCTTCTTCGGGCAAACCGGAGTTGGGGTGCGGCGATGCGCACACGGATCAGAGCGGCCGGTTCCGCTTTGACCATGTGCGCCCCGGCTCCGCCATGGTCCGCGCTTTTGCCGATTGGTACCGTCCCGACGGCGCCTACAACGGTTACCGGCAGGAAGTCGTTCAGGAGGTGATGGTCGGGCAACCCGAGGCGGAAAACTTGGTTCTTCGCATTCCCACGGGTTCATGCACTTTGACGGGAGGGGTCTATCTCGATGGCATGCCCTTTGGTGATTTCAATGTTGAAGTGCGGGTAATCGCCGACGACGGCCGGGAGGCCGTCCACTCCGTTCATACCCGTTTTGACGGCGGCTTCACCCTGGA
>CAZOMH010000860.1:0-2088 GCA_964580415.1 uncultured Nitrospirales bacterium | reverse complement strand
CTGCCGGAGGACACCGCGACACCCGATTCGTCGAGCGCAAGCAGCATCTTGATCGCCTCGCCTTCCTGGCCGTCAAAGCCGATGCAGACATGCCCGGGCAGCCTGCGAAACCGGTGTCCGATGAGATAGGCTTGGGGAAATCGGTCCGCGATTCCTTCGATTAGACGGTCCCGCAGACACACCAGCCGCGCCGTCTCGGCGGACATGTCTTCGCCCGCCAGTGCCGCGGCCTGCCCGAAACCGACAATGCCGGCCACGTTTTCCGTGGCCGAGCGCAGGCCGCGCTCCTGGCCGCCGCCGTGAATGAGCGGTTCCAGCGGCGTGCCGTTGCGCACCCAGAGCGCGCCCACCCCCTTGGGACCGTGCAGTTTGTGCGCCGACAGGGATACAAGGTCAAAAGCGTCTCTCGAAACATCGACCGGCACCTTGCCCGCGGCCTGAACGGCATCGGTATGGAAGAGCGCCCCGTGCTCGCGGGTAATTCGCGCCAGCTCGCCGACGGGTTGCAGCGTGCCGACAACGTTGTTTGCGGCCATGACGGAAACGAGGAAGGTGGCTGGCTGGAACAGCCGCGGCAGCGCATCGGGATCGACGATGCCGTCCCCGTCTACCGGCAGGCGGGAGACCCCCACTCCGTGCGATTCCAGCCAGCGGCACGTTTCCAGAACGGCCGGGTGTTCGACCGCACTCGTGATAA
Source organism: uncultured Nitrospirales bacterium (assembly GCA_964580415.1). Classification (GTDB taxonomy): domain Bacteria; phylum Hydrogenedentota; class Hydrogenedentia; order Hydrogenedentales; family CAITNO01; genus CAITNO01. Next base: position 1,391 of record CAZOMH010000860.1, on the reverse strand, counting down.
TGTGGCCGTTGTGCGGGCCGAGCGCATCCGCCACCCCTTTCAGCGCCATGTTGTCCGATTCGGTTCCGCTTGCCGTAAACACAATCTCTTCGGGGGACGCATGGATCAGGTCCGCCACCTGCTGCCGGGCATGATCGACGGCCTGCCGGGCCTCACGGCCCGGCAGATACAAACTGGAGGGATTTCCGAACATGTCCCGCGAGTACGGCTCCATTGCCGCGGCCACGCGGGGATCAAGCGGAGTGGTCGCGGAATTGTCCATATAGATGCTGGTGGCCATGAAACGCTACCCTATGAAGAGACCTTCCAGGCGCACCTGGAAGCCGTCGCTTGTGCGGTTAAGGTAGTTGATCAGCCCGCTGTGCCGCCATTGCAGCATGCACATGCGCGGCTGGAAAAAATAACGCGCGCCGATGCGCAATTCGGCGCGTGTTTCCTTGATCAGGCCCTCATAGCCTTCGGCGATGTAATAGCCCAGGTCCTTGAAACCGTGCGCGCGCGGCCCCAACGGTCCGGTGACGCACCACGTGATTACCCCGGTCCTGCGGTCCACGTCGGCGGCAATGCCGCAGTGCGTTATGGGACAACCGCAGGACATGCCCAGCGGACGCCCGATAAGGATATCGCCCACGGACACCTCCATTTCGCGGGTGATCATGGGGTTGTGGGGGATGATGATCTCGCGCGGACCAGGGTCTTCCGGACAGTGTTCCAGATAGAAGTCGAAATCGCGGCCAAGACTGTCTTTGTAGGACAAACCACCGCCCCCCCCCGCAGTGCCGCCTTTCTCACAGGCGCCGCACGCCGCAGACACCGCCTCACAGGCGCGCTGTTCAGGCAAAGGGTTGGGCCGATCCGTCTTGACACGGTTTTCGGAGATGTGGATACAGCGCTTGATCTGGTCCGGCTCGGCTTCGATCCGGGTCGCCAACTCATCGCAGGTCCGGTAACCGCACACGCCGCAATTCAGGCCGGGCAGTTCAAGGGGCATTGCCGTGCTCATTTGTTGTTTCTCCGCGCGCCTTGCGCGTTGTTTTTACTCACCCCGGTAGAAATTCTGGTTCTCAAGCGCCCGCACCACACCGAAGTGGGACTGCCAGCCTATCTCCTTTTTGCCGACACAGATGGTGCAGGTGCCCACGGGGGGGTTGCCCCGGAGCATAAGCTGGTCGGTAACGTCGGGCGTTTGCAGAACATGCTCGACGATGGGATCGATGCCGATACCGTAAAGGGCGTTCACCTCGCGGATACGCACCGCCGGCGCCGCCTCCTTGATGCGTGCGCGAAACACCTCGCGCTCCGCCTGGGACACCAGGTCGATCTTGGTGACGACGGCAATGTCGGCCAGGGACAGCATGGGCCCGATCTTGCGGGGCAGGTTCATGCCGCTG
>CAZOMH010000859.1:0-2088 GCA_964580415.1 uncultured Nitrospirales bacterium | reverse complement strand
GCTCCTGGAGGTGGCCCACGCGGACAACCTATTGATGGAAAACGAGTTGTCGGAGATTAACCGCTCGGTTATGGAGCGTTTCGGACTCAATACGCAACAGGCGCTGGAACTCATCGAGGAATCCGAAGTGGTGCGCCGGAGCAGCAATGACCTGTGGCAGTTCGCCCGCACAATCAATGAATCGCTGACGGTGGCGGAAAAGATCGACCTTTTGGAGGACATCTGGCGCGTTATCTATGCCGACGGACATCTCCAGAACCATGAGGACCACCTGGCCCACAAGCTGATGGATTTGTTGCGGCTCAACCATCAACAGTTCATTGCCGCCAAACTGAAGGTCCTTGCCGAATTGCAGACGGGGCAGGCCTGAGTGAAGCCGTTGGGCCGGACAACCGTTTGCCGGCCCCGCGTTCCATGGAGGGGATGGACAAGACGGGCTCGATCCTCCGTCGGACCAGGGTTCGCCCATGACGGGACGGGGAACACGCTTGCCTACTGGGTGGAACGCTCCCCTTTGCCGCCGTCCCAAGTGCCGGAAACGCTGAAGTTGTACCGCATCGTTTCCTTGCCCGTCGTGTCCGTGCTAATACTGGCGGTCTGTCCGGAGGCCTCGGCCCGGGTCGGCTTGGCTTCTCCGCGGTACTGCCGGTATTCATACTCGATGTACCCCACAAAGCCGCGGTTGGAGGAGGCTGTGGTGGCCTTCACGTCCACCGGACGGGCCGCCTCGTAGACCTTGATCTCCTTGAAGTAACGGCCTTTTAGGCCGTCCTGCTCAAACTTGATCTGGCCCTCGCGGCCCTCGGAATTCATCCGCTTCATCTCGGTCTGGCCGACCACGTCCAACTGCTGGTAGACCTTGTCCGAACCGGACACATATCCCTCGGGATGTTCGCCGACGCCGAAGTCGGCGAGCACTTTCTGCGTCACACCGCCGCCGTCAGACTGGCATCCGGCAAAGCACAGGCAACCGAACAGGCAAACGAGGCACAACCATTTGTTCATGGATATTTTCCTTTCCAATAATCGTGGCGGCATTATCGCACTTCACGCCGGGCAGTGTAAATTTGTCCGTCAGCCGATGCGGAACAGTTCCCGGGCATTCTCGCGCAGAATGCGCCCGGCAAGCCCCCTGGCCTCCGTTACGTCGAAGTAGCCCTGTTCCACCTTCCGGGAAAGCGCGTCGCACGCGACCAGCCGCGCGCGGTTGCAGTGGCCAAAGGCGCCCTCGGCATAGTTTGAATCGCCACCCGCGGCGAAAATCTTGTTGCATGGAATTGTCTCGATCCACTCGTCAAGCGCGCGTGCGGCAAAGGCCGGTGACACGGCGGGCATCCAGCAGAGGTCGGCATACACGTTGGGAAAGTTCTTCGCCAAAGCGGCCACCGCGCCCGCCCAGGGATATCCCGCGTGGAAGAGCACAAAGCGCGCATCGGGATAATCGAAGAACAGGTCCGTCAGGAGCGTGGGCCGGGAGTTCTCCAGATGGTTGCCGTTGCCCTCCTGAAGACCCGTGTGAATCTGCACGGGCAGGCCGCGTTCGGCCGCAAGCCCCACCACCCTGCGTGTCATGAAATCCTGCAGCGGTTTCAGGTCGTCAAAGGTCATATCCTGTTCTTGCGAAAGCCACAGGCGGTCGAACGCGCGGGCGGCCTCGGCGCGGGTATACCGGTCAAACTGCAGCGTGCGCCGGTAGGCAAGGAATATTTTCACCGCCGCGATCCCCTTTGCCGCGAACGTGTCAAGCAGCGCCTCCTGCGCGTCCATCAGCCGGCCGAGCGTCTGGATGCCGTGTCCGGCCTCCTTCTCCAGCGCCTCCAGGTCGGCGCGGGTGGCGGGAGTGGCGTAATGGTCGAGTATGGGCACGGCGCGGAACAGTTCCCGGTCCACATCCACATGCTGGCCCGGCCAGCGGATGACCAGCGCTTTGTCGATCCCCGCCCGCTCGCGCAGCACCGTCCGGTACCAGCCCGGCTGCCGGGCGCCCACAATACGGCGCGACAATGCGGCGACGGAGCCGGCGTCGATCTCGTCCGCACCGAAGAGTTCGCGCATGTATTCGATCATGGCCCGGCCGTAGGCCGTGGT
>CAZOMH010000858.1:0-2098 GCA_964580415.1 uncultured Nitrospirales bacterium | reverse complement strand
GACGGGTTTCGCGCCGAGGCGCGTTTCTCGACCTGGGTCTACGGCATTGCGCTGAATCTGGCGCGCAACCGGCTGCGTGACCGTTCCCGCAAGGGGCGTGATCGCGGCGTGTCGCTGGAAACACTGGAGGCCGACGCGCCGGGTGCCATGCCCGCCGCGGCCGCGGGGGACTGTCCCCGCGGTGCCGCCGAGCATGGCGAACTTCAGGCGGCGCTCACGGCCTGCCTGGAGCATTTGCCCGAGACGCTGCGGGGCGCTTTCGCGCTGCGCGTGTTCGAGGGACTGGCCTACGAGGAGATCGCGGACGCGATGGAATGCCCGAGAGGCACGGTTAAATCGCGGTTGAACGACGCGCGGCACCGCCTGGCGGACTGCCTGGAACGGCGCGGCGTGATCGGTGGAGACGCGGCATGAGCAAATACGACGACATTCGAGATGATTTGTCCGCGCTGGTTGACGGCGCGCTTGATCCGGACCGGCGGCGTGAAGTGGAAACGGCCCTGGAAGGCGACCCCGCGCTGCGGGCGGAGTTCGAGCGGCTGCGCAATGTGGACAAGCTCTACGCCGAACTGCCGCGCGACGCGGCCCCGGCCGGTTTTGTCCAGGGGGTGCGCAAAGCCATTGCGAGCCGCGAGACTCTGGCCGGCCCGGAACCGTCCGATACCCCCGTGAAGGTTCGCCCCTTCGCCCGCGCCTCACGAAACCTTTTCTGGTCCCTCGCCACGGCCGCGATGTTGCTGGCCGGTTTCTTCCTGTGGTCCACCGCAAACATGGGAAACCGGTCCAAGGCGATGCTGTCCATGGCCGTGCCGCCATCCCCCGCCGGAAACGTTGCCGACACCAGGGATGATCGGTTCGATCAAGCGCAGGCGAAGACTGCCGAAAAGCCCAAGGCCGAGGTGCCCGCAGCCGCGGCACCCGCACTCCCCGCCACGGCGCCCGTTGCGGCGTCCGAACCTGCGCCGCTGCCTGCGGCCGCACCCGAACCGGAACAGAGCGCGGTGCCGGAGGCCGCCGAAAAGAAGGCCGAATCCCGGAATACCCCGCCGCCCGACGGTGACATGCCCCTGTTGGAAGCGCTGCGCAAGCAGGACCGCGAACGCGCGCTGAACAGGGCCCTTAAAGCGAAGCAGGCCGCGCCAGTGGAGCCGACTGCGACGGTGAACGATGCCGCCGACACTGCCACTGTTTCCGAACCGGGGCCGGAATCATCGTCCGCCGGTGCCGGTGCGGCGCAGGCGGAAAAGACCGCGGCGGAATCCGCCGCGTCTGGTGCCGGTCCCCAAGGCGAAGCTTCGGGCGCCAAGGCCACGGCGGAACAGCGCAGAGTGGCCGGGCGGGTCTTTCTCCGCTCGGACTCCGGCTGGGTGGACCAGGCGTACAAGGGCGAGGTGTTGACGCCGCTTGAAATGGACAGCGACGAATACAAGGGATTGCTGCCGACCCATCCCCCGCTGGAAAAGGTGGCTGAACTGGGCGGTACCATCACGCTGCGCATCGACGGCGTCTGGCGCGATCTCAAGACAGGCAAGCCGGCCGCGGAGTCCAAATAGGGAACGGTCTGGCACCGGTCCCGCTGCAAACTCCTGCAAGTGCCTGGCCCCCGAATGGGTCATGCAGAAAGAGCCTCCGATGGAGTGCGGCGGAATCCGTGGCCAATCGGCAAAGACCGGAATGTCCCCGGCGGCAAAACCTATCAACTTGCGGGAAGGGTTGGCTATAATCAGATGTTCAAACAATGTGTTTAGGAACCGGGAGATTTTCCATGCAGTTTAGCGATGGTGTTTTATTGCGGCCCCTGCGGGCCGCTTTGGCGGTTGGCGCAGTCCTGCTGATTGCGCCCGGCTGCGCCACCATGGGTGGCGGGGGGCAGGACGGGCCCGTAATTCGCGCCAAGGACAAGGTGGCCCCCGCACTGGTGCATATCCGGCCGGTGAAGGAGGTCTTTACCGGCGGCAAGAAGTCGGAGATGCTGGTGGTCGGCAGCGGCTTCATCATCAGCGCCGACGGCTACGTGGTGACCAACGAACATGTGGCGGGCGAAAGCAGTTCGGTGCAGTGCGTGCTGAGCGACCACCGCGAGGTGGGCGCCAAAGTG
>CAZOMH010000857.1:0-2101 GCA_964580415.1 uncultured Nitrospirales bacterium | reverse complement strand
CCCGATATGGCCGCGGCCGAAGTGGCGCGGTGCGCCGGATCCCAGTTCGACCCGGTAGTCGTGGAAGCGTTCCTTGACGCCATCCACATGAGAGGAGTCCACTATGACGAGAAGAAGCCAGCACAGCGAGCGTGGCGAGCTGATTGAGAACACGGCGGAAGCAGCGACCAAGGAACTGACAAGGCGGAGGACACGCCCTGCCGCCCAGCCCGAGGAGCTTGTGGTCGCACAGGAGGTTCAGCAGGCGCTGCGCAAGGGAACGCCCGTGGTCGCCCTCGAGTCGGCCATCATCACCCACGGCATGCCATACCCCACCAACCTCGAGCTGGCAAGGGAACTGGAGGCGATTGTCCGCAAAGGCGGTGCCGTTCCCGCGACGACTGCACTCGTGTCGGGCAGGGTGCGCGTGGGGCTCACGTCCTCGGAGCTCGAGCTGCTGGCGCGCGCCAAGTGGGTCAAGAAGATTGGGCCGCGGGACATTCCCGTCGCCGTTGCCATGGGGTTCACGGGCGGAACCACCGTTGCCGCCTCGCTCACCATCGCCGACGCCGCGGGTATCCGCGTCTTCGTAACGGGCGGCATCGGGGGCGTGCACCGCGGCATCGGGCAGGTGCTGGACATTTCGCAGGACCTGCCGGTCATCGGACGCTCCCGCTGCCTCACCGTCTGCGCCGGCGCCAAGTCCATCCTCGACCTGCGCAACACGCTCGAGTACCTGGAAACCATGTCAGTGCTGGTGCTGGGCTACCAGACCGACACGCTGCCCGCCTTCTACGTGCGCGATTCCGGCATCCCGCTCGAGCACCGCGTTGAAAGCGCCGCGGACATCGCCTCCATCGTCGAGGCACGCAACCGGCTGGGGATGCAGACAGGCATCCTCGTGACCAATCCTATCGCGGAAGCAGATCAGGTCGACCCGCGCAAGCATGAAAAGGTCCTGCAGGCCGCGCTCAGGAAAGCCGCGGAGGAGAACGTGGAGGGCAAGGCGATGACCCCGTACATCCTGTCCTATATGCAGAAGAACCTTCCCGGCGTTATCGAAGCCAATATCGCTCTTGTCAAGAGCAACGCCGCCCTCGGAACCCAGATTGCCGTAGCCCTGCGCGGCAGCTGAGCACGGTGCCCGTGGCCGCCTTCTTTGTGGCGGGGGACCTCAACCTCGACACGACGACCATCGTCCCGGCGCCCGCACGGGGCGGCAAGGAGACGCAGGCGCGCATCGCCCTCTCCTTTGGCGGGCAGGGCGGCAACGTGGCCTTCTTCCTGCGCTGCCTTGGCGAACCGGTTCAGCTGTTTGGCACGCTGGGCAACGACCCCGCCGGCGACCTGTACCTGGAGCACCTTGCGCACCTCGGCATCACCTGGGCGGGCGGCAGGACAGAGCAGCTCCCAACCGGCATGGTGAGCGTCGTTCAGCAAGGGAATGCCTATCACATGTACCGCCAGCGGGGAGCCAACAGCGCCACTCCCGCCGAGAGCTTGGAGAGGGCGCTGCGGGATGCTCTTGCCAGCAGGGCTGCAGCCCTGTTCATCTCCGGCTACACCCTCCTCAACGAGGGCTGCCGCGAGGCGCTCGCTGCTGCCGTCTCCTCGGCTGCCCTCGCACAGGTCATTGCCATGGACCCCGCCAGCATCGACGCCATGAGCGTCATTGGCCGTCCGGGCGTTCTCAGCGCCGCGCACGTCTGCACCTACCTCCTGCCCAACGAGGAAGAGGCCTGCTGGCTGGCCCAGGAGCAGGACGCCGAAGCAGCCGCCAGAGCCTTGCACCAAGTGACCGGTGCCACCATTGCCCTCAAGCTGGGCGCCCGCGGCGCACTGCTGTGTGCCGGAGACGCTGTCACATATGTGCCGGGGGTGCCCGTCGAGGCGCTGGACGTCACAGGTGCGGGCGACTCGTTCGCCGCTGCCTTCGTGTCGGCGTGCGCACATGGCCGTTCCGAGGACGTCGCCCTTCAGCAGGCTGTGCTGTTCAGCAGCCGCAAGGTGCAGCTTGCGGGAACGCAGCCCCCGGGCATGGCTGCCACTCTCTAGAACAGGACAGGCCCCGCTTGCGCGGGGCCCGCTTGTGGTCATGATCTCTCAGGTATTCCTGTCAATC
>CAZOMH010000856.1:0-2102 GCA_964580415.1 uncultured Nitrospirales bacterium | reverse complement strand
CCGTGCTCGCGGGCCTCCTCGCGCAACCGGGCGCGGAGCGCCTCATCCCGGGGCGGGCCGTCGAAGAGTCCGTCCATTAACGCCCGCAGGTAGAGTCCCGAGCCGCCCACGACCACGGCCGTCTTGCCCCGCTGCTGCATTTCGGTGATACGGATGCGCGCGAGCCTCTGAAATTCGCCGGCGGCCATGTCCTGGTCGGGATTGAGAAAGGAGATGAAATGGTGCATGGCCGCGGCCTGTTCTTCCGGCGTGGGGGCGGCGGTGCCGATTTCCATGCCGCGGTAGAATTGCATGGAATCGGCGGACACAATTTCGCCGTCGAGTTTTCGGGCGAGTTCAATGCCGAGCCGGGTTTTTCCGGAACCGGTGGGACCGGCCACCACAAGGACAGGCTTCACGCGATTCTCCCAAGACCATGGGCAGGATGCCCATGCCGCAGAATGGGTTTCACTGGATCCTCCGGAAGCTTTTCTCCATCTGGTGCCGGGTCAGTTCAACGATGATGGGGCGTCCGTGGGGGCAGGTGTAGGGCGGGCGCAGCCTGCGGAATCCCGCAAGCAGATTGCGCCGTTCCTCGGGGGAAAGCGGTTCGCCGGCCCTTACGGAGGCTTTGCAGGCGCGCGTGGCGAGGCGCAGCATGTCCGAAGCCACATTCTCCCGGTCGAAGAGGTTGCCCTGGGAGAGTTCGTCCAGGACCTGGAAAACCAGGTCGTTGATGCGGGACTCTTCATACAGGTGGCATATGGCGGTGATCTGGAACGTGTTGCTGCCGAAGGGTTCCAGGTCAACGCCCAGTTTTGAGAAAAGGGCGGTGTTTTCAATGACCAGCGCGGCCTGCGACGGGGCCACCTCGACGATGAGCGGCACGGCAAGCTGCTGGGATTCGTAGCCCCGGTCGATCAGTTCATTGCGGAGCTGCTCAAAATTGAGCCGTTCGTGCAGCGCGTGCTGGTCGATGATGAGCAGGCGTTTTTCGCCCGGAACCAGCAGATAGGTGTCAAACACCTGGAGCGCCGCATCGGACAGGTCCTCCACGGGCTCGTACAGGGCGCCGGGCGTAATGCCGTCCATCGGGAAACCGTCGGCGCTGCACTCGTCGGGCGGGGAGTCGTTCTTTCTGTTGAATCCGGGCAGATAGGCCGGTTCGGGCGGGGCCGCGGGCTCTTCGACAGGGTCGGGCGCGGTTTCGGCCAGCGCGTTCGCCTCAAAATCATCCAGCCTGTCGAGAAGCGACTGGGTTTGCGTTTGCGGCGTTTCCCCGGTTTCGGTGGCGCGCCCGCCCGGCCCGCGAAGAAGGGGGGCAGGGCGCCCCTGCCACGGGGAAGGCGGCGGCGCGGGCACCGGCGCCGGCGGTTGGAGGACCGCGGCGCCTGCCGCCATGGCGGCGGTGGAGGGACGGGTGAGGGCCTCGCGCACGATGTCGCGCACCGCATCGCGCGCGGCGCGTTCGTCGCGGAACCGCACTTCGCGCTTGGTCGGATGGATGTTGACATCGACAAAGCGGGGATTGGTCTCGAGCAGCAACATCCCCACGGGGTAGCGTCCGATGGTGAGCAATCCGCGGAAGGCGTCTTCAAGGCCGTATTGCAATGAACGGTTCAGCACGGGCCGCGCGTTGATAAAGAAGAACTGGTGGGAGCGGGTGGCCCGGCTCAGCGCGGGGGTGCCCGCAAGCCCGCGAATGCGGAATCCGTTGGCCTCGCCGTCGATTTCGGTCATGTCGCGCATGAAACTGAGCCCCCAGATCAGCGCGATCCGGTCCCGCAGGGAGGCATGTTCGGGAATGTCGAGCAGCATGCGGTCGTTGTGCAGCATTTGAAACGCCACGCCCTCGTGGCACAGCGCGTGGCGCTGGACCACGTCGATGCAGTGACCCAGTTCGGTGGTGATGCCACGCTTTTTTTCCTCGGCCAAGCGGTCGCAGTCGATGCCGGTCAGGGCCTTTATAAGCGTCGTCTTGCCATGGTCGATGTGCCCGGCCGTCCCCATGATCACTGGCATGTGCGCGTCCTTGTGAGTGAGCGTAAGAGTAAAAGTAAGAGAAAGAGGAAGATGCCTCCGGCGGCCGGGGGGCTCAGCCCCCCGGACCCCCGACATGGGTT
>CAZOMH010000855.1:0-2103 GCA_964580415.1 uncultured Nitrospirales bacterium | reverse complement strand
GCAGATCAAGATTGACCAGCCACTCGCCCAGCAGGCCGGTGTCAGTCCCATGATTCTCGCGCAGACCGTGGACGCCGCGCTGCGCGGCGCGCGCATGCCCTACATGAAGCAGGGACGGCGCGAGATTCCCGTCTGGGCGCAGTTCCGCGAGGAGGACCGCAAGTCGCAGGCCAACCTGGACAACGTCATGGTGCCCGGCCTTACGGGAAAGCTGGTTCCCCTTCAGGAACTGACGGACTATTCCAAGGTGCGCAGCGCGACGGCCATCAAGCGCGTCAACGGCAAGAACGTCATCACGCTGTCGGCCAAGCTGAACACGAAGAACCTGTCACTGTTCAAGGAGGAGGCCAAACGGTCGATCGCCATGCTGGACCTGCCTCCGGGATACAATGTGGACTTCGGCGACGAATTGGAGGATTTGGAGAGCAACATCTTCAACTTCACGTCGTCGCTCATGATGGCGGTCATTCTGGTGTACATTGTCATGGCGGCCCTTTTCGAGTCGCTGCTGCTGCCCATGTCAATCATGACAAGCGTTCCGCTGGCCCTGGGCGGGGCGGTGTGGATGGTCTACTTCATGGAGAACCAGTTTGACCAGATCACGCTGATCGGCTGCATTATCATGGTCGGCGTTATTGTGAAAAACGGCATTGTGGTCGTGGACTACATCAACCAGCTTTATTCCAAGTCCGGGAACCGGACCGACGCCGTGCTGCGCGCGGGGCGGGACAGGTTCCGTCCGGTGATTATGACCGCGCTGACAACGATTCTGGGGCTGGTGCCCCTGGCGCTGGCCAAGACGGGCGGCGCGTCCACCTTCTCCGGGCTGGGCCAGGCGTGGATTGGCGGACTGACCGTGGGCACGGTGCTCACGTTGTTTGTTGTTCCCGTGTTCTTCACGATTTTTGACGATATTCATCTTTGGGCAAGGAACTTCTTCGGCAACCTTTTGGGGCGCCGGGTGGAGTCCGGAGAAGTGCCGGCGGTGGCCCCCGAGGAAACATAACGCCGGTCGGGAGGTTTCATGACGATGGTTAATGGCCACTGGGTTGACCAGCTGGACCCGAAGTTGATTCATCTTTGGGGGGACATCGGGGTCAGCTATTACGGGTTGGCTTACGTCACCGGGTTTGTGTGCGGTGTGTTCATGCACCGCCTGTTCCGGCGCACGGGGCGGTCCCCGCTCAACGCCGAACAGGAGGAGATTGCGCTGTACGCCATGGTGCTGGGCGTGCTGCTGGGCGCGCGGCTGGGCTTCATTGTGCTGTATGCGCTTCCCGAGACGTTGAACCATCCCTGGTTTGTTTTCGAGGTGTGGAAAGGGGGAATGTCGAGCCATGGCGGCTTTATCGGCGTGGTGATCGCCTGCTGGTATGTCTCGCGCAAGTCCAACATCAAGCTGGTACAGTTCGGCGACATGATGACCCCGCTGATACCCGTGGGTTTCCTGCTGGGCCGCATTGCGAACTTCATCAACGGCGAGTTGTGGGGCAATGTGACCAACGTGGCGTGGGCGGTTATTTTTCCGCGCAGCGCGCCGGGCATGTCGCTGGACATGATCCCGCCGCGTCATCCTTCCCAGTTGTACGAGGCCGGTACGGAAGGGCTGATTCTGCTGCTTTACATGCAGTGGCGTTTTTGGCGGACCGATGCCCAGAAGTATCCCGGACGGCTCTGCGGTGAATTCCTGTTGATCTATTCAGTATCCCGGATCATCTGCGAACAGTTCCGCGAGCCCGATGCGTCGCTGATACTCGGCCTGAGCAGGGGCATCTTCTACACGTTCTTCCTGATTGCCGGGGGGGTATACTTCCTGGTGCAGTCCTATCGCCGTCCGGCTATCGCGTTTCCCTACACGCCCAATCCCGATTCCGTGCAGCCGGAAAAGAAGAAGACGCCGAAGAAACGGTGATTCTGGAGCGTGGCGTTGATCCACAGGCTGTCCAAGCCGTGTTACGGGGCCGGTTTGCTGGCCCATATCTCCAGTCCGTCGTAGGGATTGGCGAGGCCCAGGAAGAGGCGTCCGTTGGCGGACTTCATGGTGCGCAGGCCGTAATTGTTGTGGTTGCCAAATCCGTCCGCGTTCACGCAGTACCACTTCTT
>CAZOMH010000854.1:0-2105 GCA_964580415.1 uncultured Nitrospirales bacterium | reverse complement strand
AGAAGGCGGCGCTCAACCGCCACCTGGCGCCGTCCATCCGCAACTGGTTGGTGCCGCGTCCCGTGATCGACGCCGGACGCTGCTCGAAATGCGGCACCTGCGTGAAGGTGTGCCCGGTGACGCCCAAAGCCGTCCAGTTCAAGACTGGTGACCATGCGTTGCCGCCTGCCTACGACTACAACCGGTGCATCCGCTGTTACTGCTGCCAGGAACTCTGCCCGGATACGGCGATCACGGTCCAGACGCCTCTGCTGGGACGGCTTATTCATCGTCCCTGACCCAATTTTGGGGACGCCTTACTTAATTTTTGGTGATTTCTCTGACGTCATCTGCTATATTGGCTACATGCCACGAATAGCACGCATAGTAGTGCCCGGTTGTCCGCATCACGTCATACAGCGTGGCAACCGGCGCATGCAGACTTTCTTTCGTGATGAGGACTACCGCAACTACAAGTCGATGCTGGCATGCTGGAGCAGCACTCATGGCGTGGAGGTTTGGGCATACTGTCTCATGCCGAACCATGTTCACCTTGTACTTGTGCCGGCAAAGAAGGATTCCCTGCATAAAGCTGTGAGCGAGACGCATCGCCGTTACACACAGCAGGTGAACCAACGGGAAGGCTGGCAAGGACACCTCTGGCAAGACCGGTTCAAGTCCTACGTGATGGATCAGCCCTATCTTTTGGCTGCCGTCCGTTATATCGAGATGAACCCTGTCCACGCGGGACTCGTGAAACGCCCAGGCGACTATCCGTGGAGCAGCGCCTCGGCTCATCTCGGGGCCCGCGACGACGGCCTTGTGCGAGTCAATCCAATGCTTGACATGGTCGAAGACTGGACGTCTTACCTGACCCATGAAGACAACGCAAAACAGATTGAGCAGCTACGCAAGTCCGAGAAGACCGGGCGCCCGTTAGGCACTGACTCATTTATCAGCAAGCTGGAGGCGCTCTTGGGGATATCCGTCAAAAAGAAGAAAACCGGCCCCAAGGGTCCCCGGAAAAATTAAGTAAGGCGTCCCTAAAATTACATAGAAAAAAGTGAGGCGGCATGTGGCATGCCGCCTCACTTGTCGTACGTTGTCTGCAGAGCCTATTTGAACTTCTCGGCCCGTTTCACGAGTTGGTCGAGGCCGGGTTCGGCCGGGTTGGCCGGCGTGCCGGGTTTGATGACCTGCGACGGGCACTTCTCCGCGGCGGCCACGATGTCTTTGAAGGGGCCGCCCTTCGGGTCGGTTACGACCGCAAGCTTCTCGCTGTTCCAACCGAAGATGGACGAGTTGACCTGGACGCATTCGCCGCAGGCGGTGCAGTCCTTGGAATCCACGGTCGCGGGCTGGAACCCGTTGCCCGCGTTGGCTGCCGGTGCTGCCGGAGCGGCAACCGCCGCCGGGGCCGCGGCCTTGCCCGATACCAGTTCCATCAGGCTCGACGCCAGCTTCTGTACCACTTCGGCACGGACGTCGTCTTTGATCTTATCGAGGTCGACCGTGGCTCCCGCACTGATTGCGGGGGTGCCGGCCGCGGTCAACGACTTCAGCATGCGCCAGAAGTCGCGGCGTTCTTCGCACGCCCGTACCACCGGCTCGGCAACGATCAACCGGCCCAGCGTGTGCTTCTTGTCGACCACCCACACGAACGGGAACTTGCCTTTGCGTTCTTCCTCGGGCAGATTCACGAAATCGGCGATCGGAAGCATGTTCTCGTTCCAGGTGTCGGCCGGGGCCTTCTTGAACTGTTTGCGGAACCGGGCTTCGGTCACGGCAAAGTCCGCGAACGTGAGCGGAATGGTGAGCTTGGCCGGCTTGTTCTCGGCGTCCACGTAATTGAGGGTGTAGGTCGGCCAATCTTCGTCGGCCTTGGGGTTGCCGTCGATATCGAGGCATTCGGCGAACGTTTTGCCCTTGTCCGGGTTGAACCGGTACAGCGGGAACGCCCGCGATTCGACCGCCAGCTTGGCCTGCTGCTTGGCAATATCGTCCGCGATGCCGTGTTCGGGCATGCACGGCGTGTAGACCGTGAAGATGGCCGGGCGCCGCGAGTTGATGCCCTGGATGAAGCTGCCAATCAGATGGCTCGTATTGCTGATGCTGCCGTTGAGCAC
>CAZOMH010000853.1:0-2107 GCA_964580415.1 uncultured Nitrospirales bacterium | reverse complement strand
CCCATATCGCAGGTGCATGTCAATCTCGCCTTTCCCGGCCTGCCTTCCGCCGATCCCAGCCGTTTTGCCTGCTCCCTGCTGGTCAATGTCCTTGGCGGCGGGTCCACTTCGCGCCTTTTCGAAAAGATTCGCGAAGAGGAGGGGCTTGCCTACACCATATGCGCCTATCACAACGACTATTCCGCGGCGGGTGTCGTGGGCGTCTATCAGGCGGTCGCCCCGGAGCAGTGCGACCGCGCCTGCGCGCTCGTCTACGATGAGCTGCGCCGCGTCTGCGACGAACCCGTGCCCGAAGCCGAACTTGAGATGAACCGCGAGCAAATCAAGGGGGCCATGCTCATGTCCCTGGAGAATCCCGGCTCGCGCGCCTCGCGCATGGCTTCCAACCTGCTCATCCACGGGCGCGTGGTGCCGGTCGAAGAGGTGACTGCAAAACTGGACGCCGTCACGCCGGACGAAGTGCAGCGGCTGGCCCGGCGTACCTTCCTGGCCGCCCGCTGCGCCCTGCTTGTGCTTGGTCCCGAAGACATGCCCCCCGCCGGAGAACCCGCCCTGCCATGAGTGTTCCCGATCCGTTGCATATCGAGATTATCAGGGAGCCGGGAACGGAAGACCTGCCGCTGCCCGCCTATGAAACCGAGCATGCCGCCGGGATGGACCTGCGCGCCGCGGTGACCGATCCGATCTGCATTCCCGCGGGAGGGCGCGCATTAATCCCCACGGGGCTGCGCATTGCCGTGCCCCCGGGCCATGAAGCGCAGATTCGCCCGCGCAGCGGACTCGCGCTGAAGAACGGGATCACCCTGCCCAACACCCCCGGCACCATCGACGCGGATTACCGCGGCGAAGTGCGCGTTATCCTGCTCAACCTCGGTGAAGAGCCTTTCACCATTCATCGCGGCGACCGGATTGCGCAACTTGTTGTCGCGCCCGTGGCCCGGGTGCAGTGGGTGCCCGCCGGCCGTCTTTCCGATACCCGGCGCGGCGACGGCGGTTTCGGCCACACAGGCGTTTGACCCCCCTTCTTGTGTTCTTCCGGCGGCCTTCGCCGTGCCGCATCACCCCTGAAGCAGCAGCGGTATTCCTTCCCAGATCAGTATAGCCCCCAATCCGCACTTAATTGTCGGCTGGTTGCAAGGAAACCCAATAAGCGTGCGCTTTGTGGCTGCGGCGTCCCCGCCGCAGATTATCAAGGAGTTATGCGGACTGCGGCGAGGACGCCGCAGTCACGAAACGTATCCGCATGCGCCATCCCGTCACGACAATTCTTACGTGCGGATTCTGGTATAGACCGGTCCCCTTGATCCCGGCGGGATTTCCGGGACAACCATGCCTCTCTCTTTGTCCGCCGGGCCCGCGGCAATTCCAGGGCCCGTCCGTCCTTCACACGCAACCGTGTGATGTGATCCCTGCCAATAGAAAAGGCCGCCGGAGCCTCTTGCGAGACCCCGGCGGCCGCTGGTTCAAGTTCAGCGTCCGTCAGGACCGGACACTATTTCTTGCGGCGAATCGCAGCCGTGCCGCCGGCAGCACCCAGGGCTGCCAGCAGGGCAAGACCTGCAAGGCCCGCTGCCGGAACTCCCTGGTTGTAGGTCAGCTGGGCGGGTCCGGAAGACTTCGTCTCGAAGTCGTCCGAGATTTCAACGTCATAGACGCCCGCCTGCGACTTCTCGAACTTGCTAAACGCAAGCGTGGAAGTGTGCGTGCCGGAAATTGTGC
This sequence comes from uncultured Nitrospirales bacterium, assembly GCA_964580415.1. Lineage (GTDB taxonomy): Bacteria > Hydrogenedentota > Hydrogenedentia > Hydrogenedentales > CAITNO01 > CAITNO01. The sequence goes on along the minus strand of CAZOMH010000853.1, from coordinate 388 downwards.
CGCCGTCGCTCAGCGCCACAAGCGCCTTGCTGCCGTCGTCCTTGCGCCACTGATAGGTCAGCGTGCCCAGGCCGCCCGTCGCCCCAACGTGCCAGTTGAACTTCGAGTTGTTCGTCACCTCGGTGTCCACAATCGGCTCGGTGACGGTGATGTGGTTGGCAATCGTCACCGCGGCCGGGGCGGACTTGGTCAGGCCCGCCTCGTCGGTCACGCCGACGTAGAAGGTGTAGGCTCCCGCCGCGTATGCGGTCGGATCGACCGACAGCGTGAGCGTGCTGCCGGTGACCCCGTGTATCCAGGTTGCGCCCCAATCCAGCGGCAAATCGGGCCACTGGTGGCTGGTCCAGATGCGCCCGCCCACCCGGTTTCGCGCCTCCAACACCACCAC
>CAZOMH010000852.1:0-2113 GCA_964580415.1 uncultured Nitrospirales bacterium | reverse complement strand
ACGCGTTTCCAGTAGTCCACCGCGCAACCGCCCGCGAGGCTAATCAGCGCGCCCACCAGCGTGGCGTGGGACATCCGGCGCGAGAAGAGGGCAATCAGCCTGCGCTCCGGCACCAGGTCGCGGACCCATGAATTGAACGCGCAACCGCATATGTTGTTGAGCGAATAGCTTATGAAAAGCAGCGCCACCAGAATGGGCAGCAGACAGTCGTCGGGGACCAGGAAAGGGAGAAAGGCGATCAGTAACCAGGTTCCGCGGCCCAAGAACGCGGTGGTCACCACGATGGCCTTGCGGAGGCGGAAGCGCTGGACCACCCACACCGCGGGAATCTGGACGGCCATGGCCAGCGGTCCCATGCCGCAGAGCACACCTATCACGCCGTTCGACGCGCCGTGCGCCAGTGCGAATCCGACCAGAAACGCTCCCGTGGTCAGAACGTTCATCGTCTGGCTGAACACGGCGTCTAGCACCAGAGTCCGAAGACCCCGGTTGATATCGGATTCATCCAGCAGCGGTTTGGGCAGAAATACGTGGAGCATGAGGAGCCTTTGGGGATAAACGGGACGCCGGCACGGGCAACAATGCCGCCAATTCTACCATGGCGGCGCTTCCGCGTGTCCGATGCTGTCTACAATTCCCCCGGCCACGAAATCGTTCCCAAACCTTCAGCCGCCCGCCCTTTCCAATTCGCAATTGATTTGCGCGGCCTGGGGGCGGCTTGCTATCCTTGACAATCGGCACTTTTCAAGGGTTCTCACAATGTCCGAATTACCCCAGCTCAACGAGGAAACGCATGACGAACGCCGCCAGTCACGGCGGCGTGTTGTCGGCTTTGTGGGGGTGTTCGTGGCAACCATGCTCATCCTGCTGACTGCCTACCGTTATGCCGTTCCCACGCCGTTCAACGACTGGTATCTGTTCCAGGTCGCGAGGAACACGACCTGGGTGCTCGGAAAAATCGGCCACAGCGCCGTGCTGGAAAAGGGTTCCCTGCGCGAACTCGCCCCGCGGCAGGTGCGGGCCACGCTGGCCGCATGGCGCGCCGGCCGTGACACTGCCACCCCGGAGGAGATTGCCGCGGCGCCCGATGGCCCCCTCAGTGCCTGGGAAAAGTGGGCCTATCGCGGACGGGAGGGCCGGCGGCACGCCGCATTGTCCGGCGACGGTTCCCGGACCGTCCCGCCGGTCAACGGTCCCCGGGTTGCCTTTGTCCTCTATCCCGGCATCTCCAGCGAGATTGAGGAACTTCAGGAAGAGGCGGACGGGATTGCACAGGACCCGAAGCTGGAGACAGCGGAGAAAGACCGTCAGCGGGTGGAGGTTCAGGCAAGGCTGGAAGAACTGCGCAAGAAACAGCAGGCGGTGTACAAGCGCGAGCGCCCCAGGAGCGACGACACGACCCGGCAGTTTGCCTTCATCGTCGTCTCCGAATGCGGCGCCATCGAGGTCATGGCCATTTTCCTCGCCGCGGTTTTGGCCTTTCCCGCACCCTGGTGGAAACGCATGGCCGGAATCGTGGCCGGACTGCCCCTGATGTACCTGGTCAACGTGTTTAGGCTGTCCGTCCTCGGCGTCATCGGCGCGCTGGACACGGATGGAAAATGGTTCAAGTTTGCCCACGAGTACGTGTGGCAGGCGGTGTATATTGTCTTCGTCGTGGCGGTGTGGCTGGCCTGGGTGGAATACATCGTGCGGAGGAAGGCGGAAGAATGAGCAAGCGGCCCGGGCGCGGTCCCCTGTGGTTCTGCGTGAAATTCCTCGTGTTGGTCAGCGTGCTGGTCACGCTCTGGTGGCTCTATGTGCTGCCCGCCTACGGTTGGCTGCTCATGCAGGCCACGGGCGGCATTCTCAAATTTGCCGCGGGCATGCCCATCGAAGCCGGGCGCATCGAGGCCGGGGGGGTCTTCAACACCGACACCATGCTGGTGTTTCGCGTGGGCGCGCACGAGCCGGCCATTCCCCTCGCCCATCTCGTGACCAACGTCCCGCCCTATGTGGCGCTGGTGCTGGCCACCGCCGGACTGGCCTTCTGGAAAAGGCTGCGCGTCCTGTTTTACGGCTGCCTCATTCTTTTCGTGTGCCACGCCGGGTTTATCATTGCCATCATGCGCTT
>CAZOMH010000851.1:0-2116 GCA_964580415.1 uncultured Nitrospirales bacterium | reverse complement strand
CACGGGGGTTGTGAATGCCTTCTTTACCGACGCTGTGGCGCGGCTGGTGCTGAAATACGGCGTTGGCCAGACACTCAAAATGGGGGAGGATGGTCTTTTCGGCGGCACAACCGCAGCGTCTTTTCTGAAATTGCGCTCCGATTCCCTTGGCGCGCAGGCAATCAACGGCCTCGTCGGTGCCGCCGGGGAGGCGAAACCGGCAGGACGCTGATCGCTGTAAAACGCTTTGCGGCGGCTATTTCTGGCTCAACTGGATACTCACCGCAGTGCCTTGATCATCCTTCACGACCACCACCGACAGCATGCGTGCGTCTTTCTCATACACCAGCGACTGCATCTCGCCCGCATCCGTGCTGACGGTCTCTTTCCAGCCCTGCGCCGGCGCTTTCTCTTTGTAGAAGGCGGCCGCCTTGGCGGGGAGGATGGTTGTCTTGGCCATTATCTGACAACTCTTGTCCTTTGGGGACACCTGCACCATGCTCAACTGCAGCCCGTCCAGAATTGGGACATCCTTGGGAAAGTCAGCCGGCAACTTGGCGCTTTCGCCCATCTGGGTCACGGTGCCTTCCGCATCGGTCTGGGTGAAATTGACGGCGTCTTTGCCCCCGCCGGTCTTAATTTCGTAAGAGCCGCCCGAGGCGTCCGTGCCCTTCATCTGCATTGTGCCCGACTTGGAATCAATTTGGACGTCTGCCTTGCCGCCGTCCTTGGCGATGCTCTTTTCGATGGCCTTTTCGGTGGCTTTTTCCGTTACCGTTTGCGCCGCCTTGCCGCAGCCGGTCGTCCAGCCGAATATGCAGGCCGCCGCCAAAACCGTCACCATGCGCAAGGTTCCATGCATTGCGTGAATCTCCATAAAGTTCGTGTTGGGAATCGACTGGCGTGTAGTGTATTCCGTCGTTCCCCGCCGTGACAAGCAAAAAAAGGCAAAACACGTTTAAAAGACGGGGAAGACAGAAGGAGCGGCTGGGATACATCCCCAGCCGGAGTCATAATGGTCCGAAGTCTTAATAGCGGCCCGGAAACCCGACATGGCAGTTAACCGGACCGGGAGACGCCGGGTGCTCCTGTGCAAAATGCGCCATTGCGTGTTGCAATCAGCATCGATTTGACAGGGCGATGTGCTTACTGGATCAAGTGACTTGCAGTTCTGCCGGTTGCGGACATGGCGTCCATTCCAAGAGAATCCTTCGGTGTCCATCGGTGGTCCCCGCTGGTCTCCGAATCGTGAAGTATCCGCCTCGCCGACAATGCACTATGCACGAGCCCCGCGCTCTTTAGGTATCTCTTGATGATGTGGCATTCTTTCATTATAATACTGCCGTCAGGGTTGTGTGATGATGGAAAATGCCGACTCAAACCCGTTCTTCGCGTGCGAAGGACTTGTCTGAATATTAATTACCGAGAGCTTTTCTCAATAGCAGACGGTGCGCTATATGCGAGCCGCTGGGAAAGGTCCAATCTATCACGCCCCGTGAATGCATGAAATAATAAGCGACAACCGCCATTGACTTTGGTCTTGCAGAAGATTTGGCGTTTGTTCAATTCCCCTGAAGTTGGAACGGTTTGCAAGGAGTGTATTAGGTGAAAGTCAAGAATTCCACGGACTGGATTGCCTGCTTTGTTTCCGTTGCGGGCTGCCTGCTGCTCTTGGCAGTTGTGTCTGCGGGGGCATCGCCGCCCACACCCGCGCAAACCGTTCTTTCGAAGATTAATTTCGACAGGAACGGCCTGGCAAACAAGGCGCTCTCGGCCGCAAAGAGCAAGGGCATGACGGAAGTCATTGTCACGCTTGTGCAACCCGAGCCGGTTGTCCAGACCAAGAGCGCGGACAAAGCGCAGCAGACGGAAGAATTCCGCGCGCGGAACAACGCCGCCTCGGGCGATGTTCTGGCCGGCCTCCCGGCCGGTGAATTCACCGAACGCAACCGCTTTGACAACTTCGCGGGTTTCAGCGGGATGGTGAGCGAGCAGGGATTGCAGAAACTGCTGGCCAATCCGGCAGTGAAATACGTCGAGCCGATTCGCATCTTGGAGGCCCACCTTGCCCAGGGCATATCCCTCATGAATGCCTCCACCGTCCGCAGCACCTACAATGGTGCCGGGCTGTCCATTG
>CAZOMH010000850.1:0-2125 GCA_964580415.1 uncultured Nitrospirales bacterium | reverse complement strand
CCTTGCCCAGTACGCCGGTCTTGTACAGTTCACGCGCGCCCGTCATGCTCGGCATGCTGCGCAGCTGCGTTCCGACCTGCACCACAATGCCGTTTGCCTTGACCGCGTCCACGGTGGATGTCAGCGCTTCCATGTTGTTGGCCAGCGGTTTTTCGCAATATGCGTCTTTCTTGGCCGCCGCCGCCGCGGTGAGGCAGGCGGTATGCAGGTGGTCGGGTGCGGCGATCATTACGGCGTCCACGTCGCTGTCCGCGATCAGTTCGCGGAAGCTGGTGTACTTCTTCGCCTCCTCGCCGTACCAGTCCCTGGTCATCTTGGCTGCTTCCTCGCGGACGGGGGCCCACACGTCGCATACGGCCGTGATGCGGGCGTTCTGTTCTTTGTCATAGCGGTGAAAGCCGGGCATGTGCGCGCCGCGCCCGCGGTCGCCGCAGCCAATGATGCCGACACCGAGCCGGTCGTTGGCGCCGGGGATGCGCGCGTAGCTGGCGGCGCTCATCGACATGGCGGTGGCGCCGGCCACCGTGGCGGCACGCAGGAATTCACGACGGGTGCTTTCGTTTGGCATTGCAGGGACCTCCGTTTATTGGTTCTTGTCCGCGATCCAAAGGCGTGTTTGCTGTGTTACAGAAACGGCGCGGCCGGGCAGGAAACCGGCCCGGTCTGTCCAGTTGCCCACCTCTTCAAACGTGGCGGTGCCGCCGCCCGGGGTATGCACCAGCATATGCAGGGAAAAGATGAGGCTGAACGCCGGGCCCGAGCGGTCGTTGTCCACGATAAAGTCTTTGACGATGATGGAACCGCCCGGCGCGAGCGCCTCATACGCCCGGCGCACCACCGCTCCGTTCTGCTCCGGACTGAAACTGTGAATGATGTTTGAAAGGAAAACCAGGTCATAGGGCCCGCCATAGGCGTCTGTCAGGCAGTCGCCCGCGATATAGGAAAAACGGTCCTGCAAGCCTGCCGCCACGACCTTTTCGCGGGCAATTTCAATGACTGCCGCGCGGTCAAACAGCGTTGCCCCCAGTTGCGGGTGCGCCTTGAGAAAGGCGACGGAGTATGTGGCCGGGCCGCCGGCCAGGTCGAGCATGGCGGTGTAACGCGACAGGTCCACCGCCCGCAGCACTTCGGGCGCGCTGAAGGCGGCGACATTGTCCATGCCGTGGATGAAATTCCGCAGGGCCGCGCCCGACAGTTCATGCTCGCGCACGCTGCTGCATTCGCCTGTGGCGACGCACCGGGTGAGTTCGGCCCATGCGGACAGGCTTGCCTGGGTGTGCCGCAGAATATCCCCCTGCCAGGCCGGCGCGCCGGGCACCAAACAGGCCGAGGCGGCGTCGCCGTTGCGGTAGGCGCCGTTTTCCTTGGTGACCAGTTTCAGGGCAACCAGTCCGTCCATCAGCATGGCGGTGCCGCGCAGGTTCCATCCGGTTTTTTCGGCGACAAAAGCGGCGGTGGCAGGCCGTTCGAGCAGCGTGAATACATTTCCGTCGAGTGCGGTGAAGAGGATTTGGGACCGCTTATAGGCGTTGGCGATCATATTGACCTGCCCCATAAGCTCCGTCAATTCCCGCAAATCGACTCCCTTCTCCGCCGGGCGTCCGGTGCCGGTTAATCCATTCGCTCGGGCGGCTTGTATTGGAAATCCTGGTTTTCGGCGTAGGCCGTGCCGTCGCCGGTACGCGCCGGCTCGGCAACAGAATCACTCCCCGCGGCCGGAGAATTATGGGCCGCTTCAGGTTTCGCTTCCATGTCGTCTTTCGGAGACTGTTCCGCATACGGATGGCTGTCGGCGTCGCTTTCAGGCGTGCCAAAACCACCACCGGCGACGAGTTCCCTGGAGCCGTCGTTCTTCTGCTCGGCCTTTTTGTCGTCCTTGTCGCCGGTTTTCATGAGCGCGTCGAGCAGCTTTTCGGGGTCTTGGCGTTTGAGCTTGTCGAACTCGCCCTTGAGGGGGTTCACTTCCTTGGCGAGGTCTTCCCGGACGCTCTGGATATACCCCTGGAAGTCGCGCATGGCGCGCAGGAAAATCTTGGCATACTCGGGAAACTTCTCGGGGCCAAGCACGATAAGGGCTATGACCGCGATGAGCAGCATCTCGCTGAAGCCAATACTCTCAAACATT
>CAZOMH010000849.1:0-2126 GCA_964580415.1 uncultured Nitrospirales bacterium | reverse complement strand
TGCCCATGCCGCCACCGTCATAGGCAAACTCAAACCGGATGGTGGCCTTGCCGGCTGCGAGCGGCTTCGTCGCCGCAATGGTTGTTTGCTGCAGACCCAGGAAGTTGTAACAGTATCCGGGGACGCCGTCTTTCACGTACAGTTCCCAGCCGCCAAAACGGCCGCCCTGCGCAATGATCGTCCCGTTGCCTCCGCCCTCGGGCACCTCGACTTCCGCCGTAATGGTCTTCGACTTGTTCTTGATGTTGAGGAAAGCGTTTTCCGTCATGCCGGTCATGCCCTCGGCGAGCGTGAGGGAGGTGCGGCCGGCCATGAGGTCGGGCCGCCCGACCACGTCCGGGTTCAATCGTTCAACGCCCCGGTCGTCAATCGGCAGTACGTGGTATTTCTCGGCCTCCTTCATGAAGACGGCCTGCATTTCCCTGAGCTTCTCCGGGTTCTTGGCGGCGAGGTCGTTGGTGAGGCTGAAATCGGCCCGCACATCGTACAGTTCCCAGACGTCCTCCGCGAGCGTATGGCGCGGCTTGGCCTCCCAGGGAGCCTTGTGAACGGTGCCCGCCAGCCAGCCCTCGTGGTAGATGGCGCGGTTGCCGAATATCTCAAAGTACTGCGTGAGGTGCCGGTCTTTGGCCGTTGCGTCGTCGAAGGTGTAGGTCATGCTCACGCCTTCCATGGGCGCCTGGACCGTGCCGTTCACCGACTTGGGCTCGGGCAGTTTGGCGGCTTCGAGGATGGTCGGCGCGACATCCACCACGTGGTGGAACTGGCTGCGCACCTCGCCTTTGGCCTTGATGCCGTTCGGCCAGTGGACGACCATGCCGTTGCGGGTGCCGCCGAAGTTGGAGGCCACCTGCTTGGTCCACATGAAGGGCGTGTCGAGCGCCACGGCCCAGCCCGCGGCCATGTGCGGGTACGTTTCCGGCGAGCCCCACTTGTCGATTACCTTGAGCAGGTCGGACACGTTTTCCTGCACGCCGTTGAAGTAGGTCAGTTCGTTGAACAGCCCGTTCATGCCCCCCTCGGCGCTGGCCCCGTTGTCGCCGACGATGTAGAAGATGAGCGTGTTGTCGAGGGCGCCGATGTCATCAATGGCCTGCACAACGCGGCCGATCTCATGATCGGTCATTTCGAGGAAGGCCGCAAACACTTCCATTTGCCGTGCGAACAGGCGTTTCTCGTCGGCCGAAAGCGTGTCCCAATCCTTGATGGCCCCGGGCTTGTTCGCGAGTTTCGTGCCTTGGGGCACGACACCGCGCTCAATCTGCCGGGCCAGCGTTTCCTCGCGCAGTTTGTCCCAGCCCAGATCGAACTTGCCCTTCCAGCGGGCGATCCACTCCTGCGGCACATGGTGCGGCGCGTGCGTGGCGCCCGGCGCGTAGTACGCGAAGAAGGGTTTGTCCGGTGTCAGCGCCTGCTGGTACTTGACCCAGGCGATGGTCTGATCGGTCATATCGGTAAGAAAATGGTATTTCGGGTTTTTGGGCAGTTCGACCTGATGGACCCCGTCGAAGATGAACGGTGCCCACTGGTTCGTCTCGCCGCCGAGGAAACCGTAAAACTTGTCAAAGCCCTGGTGCGTTGGCCAGCGGTCGAACGGGCCCGACACGCTTCCCTCCCATGCGGCGGTCTCGTGCCATTTCCCAAACGCGCCGGTGCTGTAGCCGTTGAGGCGCAGCATTTCGGCCACCGGGGCCACGCTGTTGGGCAGCCGGCCGGTGTTGCCCGGGAAAGTTGTCGCGGTTTCCATGATGGAACCCGTCTCCGCCGAGTGGTGGTTGCGCCCCGTCTTCAGCGCCATGCGCGTCGGGGAACAGAGCGCCGTGGTGTGGAAATTGTTGTAGCGCAGACCGCCCTTGGCCAAACGCTCCAGGGTGGGCGTGGTCACCGGACCGCCGAAGGTTTCGGACGCGCCGAACCCGCAGTCATCGATCAGAATGACAACCACGTTTGGCGCGCCGACGGGGGCCTTCACCTCGAAACGCGGCGGTGGCGTGGCATTGCGGGCGTCGAGCTCCGTGTAGGTCTGGCGTTCCGGCTCCGCAATGGGCAGGACCGTACGGTCCAATGTTGACTCCGCACCGGCCGGTACGGCCATCGTACAGACGGCAAGCAGGAAGATTGTCAAC
>CAZOMH010000848.1:0-2126 GCA_964580415.1 uncultured Nitrospirales bacterium | reverse complement strand
GAAGCCCCTTTTCAGCCAGATGCTTTGACAGGTGGTGCTGAAAGTACAACGAATCGACCGTGGTGGGGTCGTTTCTGTACGTCTTGGCAAGAAAGTACCCCGCACTCGTTTCAACCAGCATCTTTCGATGCCGACGCTGGTGCGTTGTTTCCAGTTGTTGCGGAGTCCTCACCTCTCCGAGATCGTAATGCTCCCGGATGACATCCCCGACAATATCCAACCCTGTAAGTTTAGTGTCTGACACAAGAATCCCGCATGTCTCGTTTAAACAGAAAACCCGATGCCTGCTGACAAAAAGGCACACACCCGCGGGCCGGTACCGGTACTGCATGGAGCACGTCCGAGACCGTCTCTTTCCCCGCTTCTCTTAGAATACTTCATTGGGGCAGGAAGACGCAAAATGTTTCTGGGTCATGCGGTAATCAATTGACAGAATTCCCCGCGTTTGCTGACCCGCGGACACTTCACGCCCCATGCAAGCAAGGGTCATGGGGACTGTTAGAAGACGAACAATACAGGACTTGGCTGTTGCTTCACAAAGTCATGTATGTCTTTGCGAAAAGAACTCAGGCGATACCAACAACCTGTAGGCATCGCCTGATTGGATACGCGGGGTCTCGCAGGGCTGATTTTACTTTGCGTGGTCGCTCAGATACCGGGCAACGCCCTCCGCCGTTGGTTTCATGGCAACCTGTCCCTTGTGCCAGTTGGCCGGGCAGACTTCCCCGTGTTCTTCCGTGAACTGAAGGGCATCGACCACGCGTAGCGCCTCGTCCACACTTCGCCCAAGGGGGAGATCGTTGACAAGCAAGTGCCTTACCACGCCCGCCTTGTCGATCAGAAACAGTCCGCGAAGCGCGACGGACTCGTTAAAGAGCACGCCGTAGTCGCGGGAAATTTGCTTGGTGATGTCGGAGACGAGGGGATACTGGATGGCGCCAATTCCGCCCTTTTCCACGGGGGTGTTCTTCCATGCCCAATGGCTGAAATGGGAATCCACGGAAACGCCCACCACCTGCACATCGCGGTCTTCAAACTCCTTCAAACGCTGGTTGAAGGCAATAATTTCAGAGGGACACACGAAAGTGAAGTCGAGGGGATAGAAGAACAGCAACACGTACTTTCCCCGATAATCGGCCAACTGGAACGTGTCGTTAAAGGAATTGTCGGCCATTACCGCCGTTGCTGTGAATTCGGGTGCCGGGTGCGTTACTTGTGCGGACATTACAGTGCTCCTTCTTCCGTTGATTGCGTGCCAACCGTTCGCTTTGCCTGTTTCTTGATGCCGTGCGCAACGCTTGTTGCGGCGCGCCATACGCAATCAAACCGCGGAACCGAAGACATATATTCCCTGGCGCATGCGGGTCAGACTGCTGCGGTTCCTGAAGGGGCTGCGCCTGCGCCCGGCGTGCGTGCGGCAAGCTCGCGGTCAAGGAGGAACAACCCGGCCGGCGCATCCTTGATCATCTTCATCTGGGCAACGATGTCGCTGGTGTTGGCTTCTTCCTCGACCTGCTCATTTACAAACCAGTCAAGAAACTGCATCGTGGCGGGGTCTTTGACATCCGATGCCTTTGCGTGGAGCCTGTTGATGCACTCGGTAATGTGGCACTCGTGTTTGAAGGCGGCCTCCCAGGCCGCAAGCGGACTCTTCCAGTCTGCTTTGGGGCCATTGATGGCCTTGAGCGTGATTTTCGCATTGCGCGAAATCATGTATTCAAAGAACTTGTTTGCGTGCGCCAGTTCTTCCTGGACCTGAATACGCATCCACTTCGCGGAGCCTTTCAAATTGATCTCTTCGAAATAGTTGACCATGGCCGCATAAAGATAGGCGGAGAAAAGCTCTTCATTGATTTGCGCATTCATGATGGACTGCACTTCTGGTTTCATCATAAGTCATGTCTCCAATTCGTGTTGGGGCATTCCCGCGATCTGAGCGGCCCGGACAAAAGATACCCGTCCGTTCCCCGGGGAACTGCATTCCTCCGTGTCGCGCCGGCATGCGGGACAAACGCCGTCAAATTCTATACGCCATCCTGCGACGGCATAATCGGTGTCAAGCACCCGCGGGTTGTCGATGCCGGCCACTGCCGAGTAACCGGCGGGGTTCTGGCCGTTAAAGCCGG
>CAZOMH010000847.1:0-2128 GCA_964580415.1 uncultured Nitrospirales bacterium | reverse complement strand
GTCCTCAATCGCCCGGGCATAGGTTCTCTTGAACGTAATATAGCCCAGCGGTCCCCACTGCGGCTGTCTTCCCCTGTAATCCCCCAGGAATTTGTCGGAGAGCTTGAATCGCTCGCGCACGGTAAACATTTTCGTCGGCCTCCTAAGTCGTTTCTCTCTTCACGCTGTCAGTACACATTGTCCGGCCGGTTTCCGGTCACACTTTCCGGTGCTGCGTATGCACCCAGGGCATGCCGTCGACCTCTTCCACTTCATAATCGGCGAAGACGTTCGGATAGCGGTCGGAAACTATCCGGTACACCTCGCCGAACAAATACCGTATTTCCTCTTCCGCGTGCGGATCGGTCCGGTTCTCAATCACATGGCGCAGCGCCCGGAAATTGCAGGACCAGCCGATGGTCGTGGCCAGGCCGATGGGCGCCACACGCCGGAATGCGGAAGTCAGTTTCTTCTTGACGTCAAAACGGACCTCGTCGTCAATCTTGTACACTGCGGCCAAGTCGCGCTGGATGGCTTCCAGATGCTCGAAGGTCCGGGCCAGAATCGCCATGCCCTCCTCGTTTTCCTGAATCTGCACGGGAATGTAGGCCGAAAGCGTGTCGAGCCGCACAAAGCGCAGCGATTCCTGCGACATGGCCGTGCCGGAACGGTGCCGCACCAGTTCATGGGTCACCACGCGGCTGACGTCGGCAAAAATGAAGTTCATCGTGGCGTGTTCGAGCACGCTGCCGTGGCCAACGCGGATGATGTTCTCCAGATAGGCCGCATTGCCCTGCCGCACGCGGGTCACATTGGGATTGAGCCCCGGTTCAAAGGACCGGTAGCACAGGCGGCCCATGACCTCGCAGACCCGTTCCCCGTCACTCGGGGCGTCGGTGGTCCACCCGGAAACCCCCAAATGGTCAAGATACCCCTGCAACCCCTCTTCGATTACGCGGGTCTCGCCCACGAGAAATACTTTCGGCTTCACAAATTTCATGCTTGCATCGTCCTTAAATATACGTGTCCAATGCCCGTGGGGCATTTTCGGAGAATACGCACTATCTCCGACTGTCGGCCTCCCTTGCGCACCTCCGCAAGGGGGCTGGAGCGGGGATGAAATATAGCAACCGTTCGGGGCGATGTAAAGTGGATTTTTGGCCGCGCGATACAGAGTCGAATTAGCAGTTTTTACACACACAAGGAATTGGGCGTAATGCTATATAATGTGTGTTGATTGAAGTCTAACTACTATATATTGTGTTTTTTCGTAATCACGAAAAATGAAGAGAGGCCATGGATAAATGCCCGTCGCGACGGCAATCGGGGTGGAAAATAACAGCCCAATACACCGGGCTAAGTCCGCGTTTGCACATCATTTCCGTGAATCCCGAGCTGCCCCGCAATCCTCCGGCAAAGACTACTGCCCATCGAAACCCACCCGACAACACTACCTGGACTCGCCCCCCGAAATTTGCCTATTGGCACCCATACATCCAACCAAATAACCACACTATATTGTGTTCATTGTAAATATTTTAGCAAATTAATACTATATTTTGTGTATCGTCCGTATTTTTCGATTTTCCTAGAGGAGACTCATTTGACCTGTCTGCCGCCGAATTCGGTGCTCCTCCTTGCGCTGCCGCGCAACCCCGCGCGCTTCACTCTTGCCGGACACCGGTCTCAAGGGAGTATCCGCGTATCTCCCGAGCCCCCGACAGCAGCAGGTCTCGTCCTTCGGCCAGCACCCGAATACCGCCATGCTGGTCGGTCCGCCACAGCCGGACACCACGGTCGGCATAGCGTGCGGCCACCCCGCGCCCCAGCGCGGGCAGCCGGCCCGTGTCCCGCGTGGACACAACCCCGGCACTTGGGCGCACCGCATCCAGAAAGGCGGCACTGCTGGAGGTGGCCGAACCATGGTGCGGCACCTTGAGCAGGTCGGCCCGGCAGTCCCCGGCACTGAGCAGCTTTTCCGCCGCCGCTTCGATGTCACCGGCAAACAGCACACGCCGTTCACCCCAGCCCAACCGAAGCACCAGCGACTGGTCATTCTCCTTGCCGCCGGGAATCCCCCCGGCGGGAGGACCGAGCACTTCCACCTGCGCGCCGGGCAGGGGTATTTCGGCCCCGGCCGCCACGCGAT
>CAZOMH010000846.1:0-2128 GCA_964580415.1 uncultured Nitrospirales bacterium | reverse complement strand
TCCCTGAGTGGGTGGCGGGTCTGACCGCCGAGAATATTGTGACCGCGCCGAACACCAAACCTTTCACTTCGCTGGACGAGTATCTGCTGCTCAAATACATGTCGGAACTCCGTCTGAACGGCGCGACCGAGTCGATGGGGGCGGGCAACGCCGCCCAGAAGACCGCGGACTGGACAGACTTCTCCACACACCCGAAGACGCCCGACAGCGACGTGGTGTGGGGCGCAAACGGTGCGGTCACGAAGACGGACCGGATGCCGGACGGCTGGGAGTTGTACGTCTCGTTCCCGAGAGGCTGGACCGACAAAACCATGCTCATCTCCCCTTGGAGCCCGTATGACGGGGAAGTGGATATCGTGCTTCCTAATGATACCGAGACGTTATCGAATATGCGCGAGTTTCACGGTACGGACAGTTCCTCGTGGTACACCAACAGCGCGCAGTACGGTGCGGCTTATCCGGTTGTGACAATTATCCGGCCCGCCTCGGATACCGCATGGGTCAACAAATTCTGGCCGACCGACCCGTTCAATCCCGACACCGACGGCGACGGGATGTTGGATAGTGCCGAGATGACCTTCATTTACGGCACACCGGCGGACAACGGCACGACGTGTACGCCCGGTGGCGGACTCAACCCGGATTCGATGGACACCGATCTCGACGGGTTGACCGACACATGGGAGAACCAGTATAGATCCACCTCGACAAACGTTTGGCCACAGGCGACCACCAACGGGATGGACGGAACGGTCTCGGACTTTGCGGCGGACTGGGACCGTGACGGTCTGCTCAATTATCAGGAGTACTGGGTTCAGGCGGTTCGCTCGTTCCGGTATGATTATACCGAGGCGCAAATTTCGATGAACGGCTCAGTCGACCCCAGTGTGTTCTTTACGGAGGTGACGAACTCGTGGGACCGCTGCCAACATCCATGGGGCAATCATACGACCCCGACGCTGTGGGTGCTCCTGCCTGTTGGGCCGTCCAAGTTGTACGTGGGCACGGATCCGCGTGACCCCGATACGGACGGGGACGGCATGGACGATTTCTACGAGATGTTCCACGGGCTCGACCCGATTCTGGGCGACACGGGCCTGATCAAGGGCGACCGCATCCGGGAGGCCTATTTCGATGCAGGGAGGTACACCATCGACTACGGCTCAGGATTTCCGCTGGGAAACGCTTGGGGCGGAAGAGTGGATCCGATTGATATGAATTTCGTCACATTCCCGTGGCTGGCCGGCATGGACGAGGCCGACCCTGACGCGGACGGGTTGCGTAATCTGGAAGAACAGCTGCAGGCCGACACGGCCGCGCCCGCCTGTTCCAACACCGATCCGACCCCGCTCTGGATGACGGACGTCACCAGCACGAATGCCGTGCTTGCGATCACAAGCCACTATTGGTTCGGCGGCATGTTCTTCTGGCCGGGCACCAAACCGGTGCCGACGGATTACAAGATGTTCTCCTTCGAGATGAACGAGGGGTACGACACGGACAACGACGGTCTCTCGGACAAGTCCGAGATGCTGCAGACCGCGACCACGCAGTCGGACCCGCGGGATCACGACGACCCGCAGCGGCGTCAGGCGCTCTGGTTCAGCGGCGCGAACAGCGCCGCCCAGTCGGCGTCCGTCAGCACGCCCAACGAATGGTCGTACCGGAGCTTCACGGTTGAGCTGTGGGCGCGTCCCGAGAAATCGGGCTCCAGCCAAGTGCTGATCGAGCGGCCGGTCATTTACGGGCCGAGCGACTTCAGCACGACGGGAACTGTGGTCCGTCTCAATTTCCGCATCGGCCTGACCGAGTCGAACCAAGTCTACGCCATGTTCCAGAATGCGGGCCTGCACGACGCGCACACGGGTGTCGCTTTTGCGGGTGGCCCTGTTCTGGCGTTGAACACCTGGGTTCACCTCGCCGCCCGCATGGACGGCGCGGCAGGGAAGTTCCAACTGTACGTGAACGGCAAGATTGAGACGGAGGTGGGTACGGAACTGATTCCCGCGAACGGCGTGCTCAACACGCTGGCCAACCCCGGCGGCGGGCAGTACCCGAACCCTTATTATATGTCGATGACGCCCGCCGTGCTGGTGTTGGGCGCAGCCAACCTGAACACCGATCTGAA
>CAZOMH010000845.1:0-2129 GCA_964580415.1 uncultured Nitrospirales bacterium | reverse complement strand
TGCCCGCCGGCTTGTCCACCAAGAGCAGCCCGTTCATCATGTGCTTACTCCGCCGTCTTTTCCCGTCGCGGACGGGCAAAGCAGTCTTTCCAGGGATTCAAGCAGTGTGTTGCGCGCGGCGTCCAAAGGCATGTCGAGGGTTGCTCCGGCGGCCGCCGCGTGGCCTCCGCCGCCGTAGGGGCGCAGAAATTCGGCACAGTCGAAACCGCCCCCGGACCGAAGGCTGATTTTGGTTTTACCTTCCTCAATTTCGGTGAACAAGGCTGCCACACGGACGCCCTCAACGTGTTTGACGAGGTTGACCAGGCCCTCTGTATCCTCGCGCCCCGCATTCGCCGCGGAGAAATCCTCCGCCGACAGCCATGAATGGGCCAACACACCACTTTCATGAAAAACTGCGTGGGCCGTCACGCGGCGCATCAGCTCAAATTTCGCGCGCGGCTGCATGTTGAACACTTGATCGTTTGTCCCGCCGACGTCGATGCCGGTGCGGATAAGACGCGCGGCCTTCTCGTGCGAGGACGCGGTGGTATTGGAAAAACGGTATCCACCCGTGTCGGTGAGTTGGGCAACGTACAGGCACAATGCCGCCTCCGCGGATATCTCCACGCCGGCCGCGTCGAAGAGGTCCACAAGGAGTTCGCCTGTTGCAGCCTGGGCCGCGTCAATATGGCCCATCGTCCCCGCGGGGCCGGGGTCGCGGTGATGGTCAATGACGATCACCTTCGTGGCCGGGGCGATCCATTCCGCAATATCGCCGATTCGCTCGAAACTGGAACAGTCCAGCAGCACAGCCGTGTCAAAGGCGGGTCGATCAGCATCCTGCTTCAGAATGCGTTTTGCGCCTGGAAGGGTCTTGTAGGCCGGGGAAATGGCGCCGTCCACCGCCATGGCGAGCCGCGTCTTGCCCATGGCCCGCAGCATGTGCCACAGGCCCAGCAGACTGCCGACGGCATCGCCGTCGGGGCTGACATGGGTTGTCAGCAGCAGCGATTCGGCGCCGCGCAGTTCCTCCACCACCTGCTCCAGCGTCAGCGCGAGCATCGGCGAGTGGCGCTGATCGGTGTGAATCTCCTCCAGCACCTCCTCCAGGTGATACACCTGGTCCAGAGTCTCGTCGGCGAAGAAACGAATTTCGGGCGTGTACCGCATGCGCAGGAACTGGCCCACTTCGCGGCGTATCCATCCGGCCGAGTTTCGCAGTCCAACCAGCGAGCCTTTGCGTTCCGCCTCGCTGCCAAAAAGGCTCACATACACGTTCGCATAGTGCAAATCGGCGGACATGCGCACTTCCATGACGGACACAAAACCGATGCGGGGGTCTTTCAGACCCCTGCCGATCAGCTTGGCAATTTCTTCGCGCAGCAGTTCGCCCACGCGATTGGAACGTCCTTTCGGGCTCATGGCATTTCTATCCGGTAGTCGGCCAGCTCCGCGCCAAACTGGCGCGCGGCAAAACTGGCGATTTCGTTAAGTTGGGTGTTGGCGTGGCGGCTGTCGCCGCTCACGACACAGGCAGCCGGACGGCAGCGGGTCCAGACATCCTGAAACTCTGTCTCGGCCACGGAACAGTTAAACTTTCCGCGCATCCTGTCCTTGAGGCCCTTGACCACCCGGCGCTTGTCCTTGAGAGAACGCGCGCCGGGCACAAGCAGGTCCAAATAGAGCACACCGACGGTCAAGGAGAACCGCTCCTAGGCCAGCAGCTTGGCCACCTGCTCAATCTTGAACACTTCGACAATGTCGCCAACCTGGATGTCGTCGTACTTCTCAAGTTTCAGGCCGCACTCAAAACCTGACGAAACCGACCGGGCGTCGTCTTTCTCGCGCCGCAGCGAATCGACACGGCCCTGGTACACGATGACGCCGTCCCGAATCAGACGCGCGCTTGCGCCGCGCAATATTTCGCCGTCCTGCACGTAACAGCCCGCGATGTTGCCCAGCGCGGAGGAGTGGAATATGCGCCGCACTTCAACATGGCCCGTGACCACCTCTTTCTTGTCCGGTGTCAGCAGGCCCTCAAGGGCGCTGCGGATTTCTTCGAGCATCTCGTAGATAATCCGGTAGCTGCGGATGTCCACGCCTTCCTGCTCGGCATGCAGCGCGCGCTCGCGCGCGAAAACAATGTC
>CAZOMH010000844.1:0-2131 GCA_964580415.1 uncultured Nitrospirales bacterium | reverse complement strand
AGCAGGTGGCCTCCAACTTCGGCGGCACCCGCAACGGCATGGTCGTCCACTGGCCCAAGGGGTTCAAGTCGAAGGGTGAGATCCGCAGCCAGTTCAGCCACGTCATAGACGTGGTGCCGACCATCCTGGATGCGGCGGGACTGCCCGAGCCGAAGTCGGTGAACGGCACGGAACAGACCCCGATAGAGGGCGTCAGCCTGCTGTACTCCTTCGACGACGCAAAGGCCAAAACGAGGCACACGACCCAGTACTTTGAGATATCCTGCAACCGCGCCCTGTACCATGATGGGTGGTTCGCCGGAACCGTCCACCGCGCCCCCTGGGAAAGGACGGGGCGCCATCTGATCGCGGAGGATGTCTGGGAACTCTATGACGTGTCGAACGATTTCAGCCTTGCCAACGACCTCGCCGCCAAGAACCCGGAGAAGCTCAAAGAAATGCAGGCCCTGTTCCTGAAGGAGGCCGAGAAATACCATGTGCTGCCCCTGGACGACCGCCTGTTCGAGCGGGCCATCGCGGCCATGGTGGGCCGTCCCGACCTCATGGGCGGGCGCAGTTCGCTCACGCTGGCCGAAGGCATGACGGGGATGATGGAAAACGACTTCATCACCGTAAAGAACAAGTCAAAGACGATCACGGCCGAGGTCGAGGTGCCCGAGGGCGGCGGCAACGGCACGATCATCGCGCAGGGCGGTCGTTTCGGCGGCTGGGAACTGTACGTCAAGGATGGCGTGCCGGGGTATGGCTACAATTTCCTCGGCATGCAGCACTTTACGGTCGCCGGCACGAAACCCCTTGCCGCGGGCAAGGCCACCATCAAGTTTGACTTCGCCTATGACGGCGGCGGACCGGGCAAGGGCGGCACGGGCACCCTGACCGTGAACGGCGAGAAGGTTGCCGAAGGCCGCATCGGGCTCACGCAGCCCGCCATGTTCTCCGCCGACGAGACTGCCGATGTGGGCATCGATCTTGGCACGCCCGTGGTCGAGGCTGTCGGTTGCGAAGAGGCATCACGCTTCACGGGAAAAATCCCGAAGGTGACGGTCGAGGTGAAGGATGTGCCCGCTGCGGACAAAGCCGCGACGGATAAGGCCACAGAGGAGGCCGAAAAGAAGAGCGAAGCGGCCAGGTAGCCGCAGGCAGTCATATTCGGCGGACCGTCCCGGGGGCGGTCCGCAATTAACACAGCAACCTGGGGAAGTATGCGATGAAACAACTCCTTATGCGCTCCATGGTCCTTGTGACCGTGCTGGCTGCCGGCCTCGCAGTTCCGGCCCCGGCGCAGTCGCCCAAGTTCAAGATGACCACCGAGACTCCGCCGGGCATTGCGATGCCTGACGAAGTGGAAACCCGGCTGGGCACGCTGAAATTCTTTGACGGTTTTCCCGACAAGCCCACCGTCGAGAGAATCTATGACAATTTGGATTTTCAGCGTGCGGTTCAGGCGTACCTGCTGGCGCTGGCCCCGGTGAATATGGTCGGTTTGCGCACGGGATTGCTGGAAGTTGGCCCCGCGAACGTTACGGTTCCCACGTTCGAGTCCAACATGAATCCCCGTTCGATCTTCCTTACGGCGAACGCCACCACGCCCTACACGTGGATATGGATCAACCTGCACGGCGGCCCGCTGGTGGTCGAAGTGCCCCCAATGACGTTGGGCATGATCGACGACTTCTGGTTCAAATACGTCACCGACATCGGCATCGTCGGCCCGGACAAAGGCAAGGGCGGCAAGTACCTGCTGCTGCCTCCCGGATACCGGGGCGAAGTGCCGGATGGTTACATGACCGTGCGGGTTCCCACCTATGAATCGATCCTCGTCTGGCGCAATATGCCGGTGAAGGGTGACATCAAACCCGCCATTGAGAATCTCAAGAAGTTTACGCACCTCTATCCCTTGTCTCAGGCCGGCAATCCTCCGGCCAACACTTTCGTGAACGTGTCCGATCGAAGCTTCTGCACCGTGGCTCCGGCAGACTACAAGTTCTGGGAACTTCTCAACGAAGTCGTGCAGAACGAGCCCGTTGAGTCTTGCGACCCGGTGACCCTCGGTTTTTACGCCTCGATCGGCATCGAGAAGGGCAGACCTTTTTCGCCCGATGACCGTATGAAGAAGATATTGCACGAAGCG
>CAZOMH010000843.1:0-2131 GCA_964580415.1 uncultured Nitrospirales bacterium | reverse complement strand
ATGCTCAAGAAGCTGGGCTATCGCGCCGATGCCGTCGCCAATGGCGCGGAGGCCGTCAAGGCGCTGCGCGGGATACCGTACGATGTGGTGCTGATGGACTGCCAGATGCCCGAGATGGACGGCTATGAGGCCACGCGAAGAATTCGCGATCCCCAGTTCGGCGCGCTCAACCCCGCCATTCCCATCATTGCCATGACGGCCAATGCCATGGAGGGCGACCGTCTGCTGTGCATCGCGGCGGGCATGAACGACTACATTCCCAAACCGGTCCACCCGCAGGACCTCGCCGCCATTATTTCCCGATGGATTGACATGTCAGAATATGAATCCGGCCCGGTGCCGCCTGCGGCGGTTGCAGCGGCTCCGCAGGACGCCGCGGCGGTCTTTGACGAAGTGCAGTTTTTGGAACGGATCATGCAGGATCGGGAGTTGGCGCGTGTCATCCTTGCCGGATTCATGGAGGATGTGTCCAGGCAGACACAAACCCTTCGGACGTTGATAGAGGCGGGCGACGCCGCGGCGGCCGCGCGCCAGGCCCACACAATCAAGGGGGCCGCCGCAAATGTCGGCGCCGAGGCGCTGCGCGCCGCCGCATATGAAACGGAGCAGCGGACGCTGACGGGGGGGATGCAGTCGGCGGCCGAACTGGTTTCCCGGCTGGAAGAAGAGGCCGTCCGGTTTGGAAAGGCGCTGACAGCTTCCGGCTGGCTGGGGGGCGGGGCATGAGTTCCGCCTCCATGCGGGTGCTTATCGCCGAGGACGACATTACCTCCCGAAGCATCCTGCAGGCGGTGATGGGCAAATGGGGATATGAAGTCGTCACCGTCAACGACGGGGAGGCGGCTTTGGAAGTGCTCCAACGCCCGGACGCCCCCCCAATGGCCCTTCTCGACTGGATGATGCCCGGACTCGACGGCATCGAGGTGTGCCGGCGCGTGCGCGCCATGAATGCCGCCGAGCCCCCTTACCTGATTATTCTGACAGCGCGCGGCGAAAAGTCGGACATCGTGGCCGGTCTTGAGGCCGGCGCCGACGATTACATCGCCAAACCCTACAACAACGAGGAACTGCGCGCCCGGCTGGGCGTGGGCACCCGGGTGATCACGCTCCAGAAAAGCCTGCGCACGGCCCTTCAGGACGCCGAACGGCTCGCCCTTACCGACGCGCTCACCGGCATTGCCAACCGAAGGGCCATCCTTGTCCGGCTCGAGTCCGTGATGGCCCGCGTGGCCCGGGAAAACGGCTCCCTGTGGGTGTCCATGCTCGACATAGACCATTTCAAGCAGGTCAATGACAGCTTCGGCCATGCCGCCGGGGATGAAGTTCTGCGCGAATGCGTGCGCCGTATCACATCGAGTATTCGCCCCTACGACACCGTCGGCCGCTTCGGCGGCGAAGAGTTTCTGCTCATTGTCGCCACCGTCGGAACCCCTCCCGCGATGGAAGTCTTCGAACGCGTGCGCAACGCAGTGGCCGAAACCGAATTCATTGTCGATGGGACCGGCCTGACCATCACCGTCAGCCAGGGCGTCGCCCGCTGGACCGGCGCCGAAACCACGGACGAAATCATCCGCCGCGCCGACGACGCCCTCTACCAAGCCAAAACAAACGGCCGCAACCGCGTCGAAAATCAGGAAACTCAGACTACGATTCAATCTTGAGAATTGCCGCGTTCAGTCAATCCGACGGGTGCAAGTCACGAAAGAAACCAGTCTTCTTTGCTCAAATGTGTGGAAAGAGGCTGTTTTCCCGCGCGGTTGTGCGCTTGAAACCGCAAAGCCGTTGGATTGGGAAGGTGGCGGGAACGGCAATTCGTGGTCTGTCCCGAACGGTGCCCGAATGGTGCCCGCGCGAGACCACCGCCGCGGACCGCATCCGCCGCAACACCCATACCGGCCGCCCGCCGGACGGCGGCACGTTCTTGGGCAAAGTCGGGAAGACGCCGGGCCGCCGTGTCCGTTCACTCCCCGTGGGCCGGCAGAAAGGCCGGAGAAAGCACTGCACCGAAGCTGCCGCAAAATGGCGGCGATAATAACGGGCGACCGCCCCCTGCGGGCAGTCTGCCGGCACGGTTCCGGTCCGGGCGTTTTCTATTGTGAATCCGTTTGTTGATCTTGGCATCGGCGGTTCA